>NZ_JAALDX010000256.1 GCF_014145095.1 Dietzia sp. SLG310A2-38A2
GCGGCTCCCCGGCGGGGCCGCGGCCCCGCTCCAGACGGCGGATCGGGGGGACCGGCGCCTGCGGCGGATACGGGCGCGACGGCGTGCTCAACACGGCGTTGAGGTCGAGGAACACCTGCTCCCCCGGGGCGAGGCGGTCGTCGGGGACGATCGCCCCGACCGGGCACGCTCCTACGCACGCCCCGCAGTCCACGCAGACGTCCGGGTCGATGTACAGCATCTCGGCGGTGGCGAAGTCCGGCTCGTCCGGAGTCGGGTGGATGCAGTTGACCGGGCACGCGTGGACGCAGGACGCATCGGCGCAACACGCCTGGGTGACGACGTGGGGCATCAGACGGCGGTGGAGTACGTGACGGGCGGTTCGCTGCGATAGCGGGAGGCGCGGCCGTCGATCTTCAGCGCCCGCCAGACCCGCCGTGCGAGGGGGTTCATCAGTCCGGACTGCTCGGCGAGCATGCGCACGTCGGAGAAGAGGTCGGACAGGAACTCGCGGGACTTCGGGCTGTCCCAGTACAGCTCGTCGATGACCTCGCGGGGAACGTCGAACTCCTCGCGGAACTCCTTGGTCGGCTTGAGGATGGCATCGCACAACACCCGCATGATCACCGGGAACGCCAGGGAGACCGCGAAGATCTGACCGCGGCTCATCCGGGGCGCGTGGCGGGCGACGTAGGTGTGCGCGAAGGAGATGTGCCGCGCCTCCTCCGCCACATGGATCTCCATGATGCGGCTCAGCACGGGCGGGAGCTCGTCCGCGCCCCGCAGGATCTGCTTCTGGGTGTGGTCGATCGGCTCCTCGCCGGCGAGGACGCCGATGAAGAAGCCCACCGGGGTCAGGGAGGCGAACCACGGGATGATCGGCGAGACCCGGCGCATCCAGCGGGGCAACCCGGGCACGTCGGCACCGATGATGTTGACGCCCTGCTGGAACATCTGGGTGTGGTGGCACTCCTCGGTCGCCTCGTGGGTGAGGTACCGGAACTCGGCCGACCCGTTGTCCAGGTTCGCGATGTACTGCATGATCCCGCGGATCAGGATGTTCTCGAACTGCAGGCCGACCTTCATGATGTTGGCCTGGCGCCACAACCCGATCTCGATCTGGGTCTCGACGGGCAAGGCCTGGTACCAGGGGTGGGCGCCCAGCGGGTCCACGGCCGCGGGCAGGACCCATCGCTCGTCGGTGCGGTCCACGCGGAAGTCGGGGTGGTCCCAGGGGACGTCCACGAACGCGTCGAAGTGGCGTCGGACCGACGCCTCGGACAGGCGGAGCAGGGCGGCGTCGTACTCCGCGCGGGAGGCGCTCGGGGTCGGGGTCGAGGGGGCGGTGGTGGGCGTGGGTGCGGTCATGGCGATCCCTTTCGTTTCCGACGATGTGGGTCGGAGAGAGCCTCGGAGTACAGAGTGACACTCGAGGTCTCTTTGTAACTGAGGCTAGGCAGCGCAGCCCCCCGTGTCAACGCCCGGGCGCCAACCGCCCGGGCCGCGTCGGGGCCTGAGGCCCGTCGGAGGTCGAGCCGCGTCGGACCCTAGGTCCCGTCGGGAAGGCCCCGCCCACCGCTGAGCTGCGGGCCGAGGTGCCTCCGCGCGAAGTCGCGCGCCACGTCGGGGTCGTCCAGGTCGATGGCCGTCGAGGGGGTGAGGACGAACGAGATCACCAGGCGGACGGCCACCTCGGCGGCCACCAGGAGTTCCTCGTGCGACCGGGAGTCGTCGAGACTCGTGGCCATCTCCGAGGCGAGGAACTGGGCGCTGCTGCTGACCAGTGGTTCGGCCTGGACGGTGAGATAGGGGACCGCGACCTCGGGTTCGCTCTCCAGGAGCCGGTTGAGCAGGCCGTGCGCGCGCAGGGTCTCCACCGTGTAGAGGAACCCCTCGGTCAGCTTGGACTCCACGTCGTCGTACCGGTCGATCTCCTGCTTCAACCCGGCCAGGATGCGTCCGGACTCGCGGAGCAGGACGGCGTTGATGAGCTCCTGTTTGTTGGCGAACCGGCGGTAGAGGGTCATCCGCGACAGGCCCGAACGCTGCGTGATGTCCCCCATCGTCGACCGGGTTACGCCGAAGAGCTCGAACTGCCGCAGCGCCGCGTCGAGGAGCTTCTCCCCGATGTCGTCCGTGGTGCCGCTCGGCCCGTGACGGTCCAGGGCGGCGCGGATGAAGGTCGCGGCGGTGAACGGGAGATTCGGAGCCATCGGTCGATTGTCCCCCACCGGGCGCTCTCGCGCCGGGGTGTCGAATGACCCGGGATGCCGGGCCCCGATCAGGCCGTCAGTGGCCGAGTGCGCGCCGGATGGCGTCGTCGATCCCGGTCATCTCCCAGCCCGGGGGAAGCAGGTCCGTCGCCGGGCCGGCGGTCACCATCTCGTGGCGGAGACTCTCGATCAAGCCGGCGACGGTCCCGGCGTCCACGTCCATGAGGGGGGACAGTCCCGCCGCGACCAGATCCCACGGCACCCCGAACACCGGGACGCGGACCGTCGGGAGCCCGGCGACCCGGGAGAACCTGCGCAGCAGCGCGGGGTAGGTCAGCGCCTCCCCGCACCCGAGGTCGCCGTGCCCGGCGCGGGGAGCCACCTCGAGGGCGTGACACAGGGCCTCGACGACGTCACGCTCGGCGACGGGCTCGACGCGGCTGCCGCGCATCCACCGGGGGACCGGTTGGACCGGCAAC
>NZ_JAALDX010000257.1 GCF_014145095.1 Dietzia sp. SLG310A2-38A2
GGCCCCGGCCCCGCCGGCGTCCTCGTCGATCAGCAGGGCCGCGGCGCCGGTCTCGGCGACCCTGCCCCACACGGTGGTGCCGGGGCCGGTGTCGCCCGCGCTCCAGGCGCGGATGACCGACGGCAGGTCGGACCGTGTCAGCAGCGAGTCGATGCTCGCCGCGAAGTCGGTGATCTCGGGGTCGAGTGCGAATCTCATGGTGCTCCGTGTCCCGTCAGCCGCGCGGAAGGCCGAGGAGGCGCTCGGCGATGATGTTCTTCTGGACCTCGTTGGTGCCGGCGTAGATCGGCCCGGCGAGGGCGAACAGGTATCCGTCCATCCACTGCTCCCCGGCGAGTTCGCCGGCCGTGCCGAGCAGGTCCAGGGCGGTCTCGTGGGTGGCGATGTCCCAGTCCGACCAGAAGACCTTGTTGATCGAGGACTCGAAGCCCAGGTTGGCGCCGCCGGTGAGCGTGGTGACCGTCTTCCAGGTGCTCAGCTCGTAGGCGCGCGAGCCGATCCACGCGTCCACCACCCGGTCGGCGAGGGCTCCGCGGGTGCGGTCGTCGAGGTCCGCCTGGTGGGAGCCCCACAGCTCGAGCAGTCGGTCGGTGGTGGCGAGGAACCGGCCGGGCGAGCGCAGGGAGAGCCCGCGCTCGTTGTTGGCGGTGGACATGGCCACCTTCCAGCCTTGGTTGACCTCGCCGATCACCCCGGAGGAGCCGGGGTCCGCGGGATCGTCGGGGACGAAGACGTCCTCGAGGAACAACTCCGCGAAGCCGGGCAGGCCGTCGAGCTGGTCGATCGGTCGCACGGTGACGCCGTCGGCCCGCAGGTCGAACATGAAGTAGGTCAGCCCCTTGTGGCGGGGCTCGTCCGGGTCGGTGCGGAACAGGCCGAAGCCCTTGTCCGCGAAGGACGCGCGGGTGGACCACACCTTCTGGCCGCTGAGCACCCAGCCGCCGTCCACGCGCGTGGCCGTCGAGCGCAGCGAGGCCAGGTCGGACCCGGCCTCCGGCTCGGACCAGGCCTGCGCCCAGATGTCATCGGCGCGGGCCATGCGCGGCATGATCGCGGCGAGCTGCTCGGGGGAGGCGTGGTCGAACAGTGTCGGCGCCAGCAGGAAGATGCCGTTCTGGCTCACCCGCAGGGGTGCGCCGGCGCGGAAGTACTCCTCCTCGAAGACCACCCAGTTGACCAGTCCGCAGTCTCGGCCGCCGAATTCCTCGGGCCACGACACGACCGACATGCGGGCGTCGGCCATCGTCCGTTCCCACTCGCGGTGGGCCTCGAAGCCCTCGCGGGTGTCCATGTGCGGGAGCGGCTCGGACGGCACGTTCGCGGCGAGCCAGTCGCGCACCTCGAGGCGGAACTCCTGCGTCGAGGCGTCCAGGTCCAGATCCACGGCGTCAGTCCTTCTTCTCGCCGGTCGAGCGCGTGTCCGCGGTCGAGCCGGTGTTCGCGCTGTCGCGCATCGAGCGCGCGTCCATCCCGCCGAGGGAGGCGGAGAACGAGTCGGTGTCGTCGGGCTCGGCGTTGGCCGAGTGGGCGAACATGTGCCAGCCGAAGGCAGTGTCCAGCGAGGTCTGCAGGCCCATCTGGTCCTCGTTCGAGTTGATGACCTTCTTGGCCAGGGTCAGTCCGAAGGCGGGCATCGCGGCGATCTCACCGGCGATCTCGTCGACCTTGGCCTGCAGCTCGTCGCGCGGAACGACGTGGTTGAGCATGCCCCAGTCCCGCGCCTCGGCCGCACCGAATCTGCGACCGGTGTAGAGGATCTCCTTGGCGCGGCGGGGTCCCAGGACGAAGGCGTGGGCGAAGTACTCGACACCGGGGATTCCCATCTTGACCACCGGGTCGGAGAAGAACGCGTCGTCGGAGGCCACGATGAAGTCGCAGATCCACGCCAGCATCAGGCCGCCGGCGATGCACGCGCCGTGCACCTGGGCGATCATCGGCTTGGGGATCTCCCGCCAGCGCCGGCACATCTGGACGTAGACCTCGGTCTCGCGGGCCAGGCGTCGGTCGCCGCCGCCGCGGGTCGTGTGGTCCCACCAGAGCGAGGCGCGGTTGGGGTACTCCACGTGGTGGTCGCGCTCGGTGGTGCCGATGTCGTGGCCGGCCGAGAAGTGCTTCCCGTTGGCCCGCAGGACGATCACCTTGACCGAGTCGTCCTCGACGGCCCTGACGAAGGCGTTGTCCAGCGAGTACGTCATGACCGAGTTCTGCGCGTTGCGGAAGTCGGGGCGGTTGAGCGTGACGTAGGCGGTGCCGCCCGTGACCTCGTAGGCGACCGGCTGCGTGTCCGGGCCGAGGTCGTCGACACCGAGGACCGGGGGGATGGGTGCGTCGGTCATGAGCTGGGAATCTCCTTACCTAGCAAGTGCTTGGTTGGTACTGTACCGGACCGGCTCGCCGGATCGGGCTCAGACGCCGTGGCCTCCGTCGCTCAGACGCCGTAGCCACCGTCGTTCAGACGCCGTAGCCACCGTCGACGTCGAGCTTCTGGCCGGAGATGAAGCCCGCGCGGTCGGAGGCGAGGAACGCCACGGCCTCGGCGACGTCGTCCGCGGTGCCGAACCGCCGCAGCGGGATGTTGCCGCGGGTGACCTCGAGGGCGCGGTCGTCGAGGTCACCGGTGGAGATGAGCCGCTCGGCCATCCCGTCGGTGAGCATTCCCGGGCCCACGCAGTTGACGCGGACCCCGAACCGGCCCTCCTCCGCCGCCAGACCCCGCACCAGCTGCTCGACCGCGCCCTTGGGGACCGCGGACAGGCCGTCCCGGACCGGGTAGCGGGTGGTGGCGGCGGTGGTGACGACGACGAGGTTGCCACCCACCGCGCGCACATGCGGTAGCGCCGGGTGCACGATCGCGAAGAAGCCGGCGGCGTCCGCGTCCAGCTGTGCGCGTAGCT
>NZ_JAALDX010000258.1 GCF_014145095.1 Dietzia sp. SLG310A2-38A2
CACCCACACTCAGATGCGAAGAGCCGGTTAAACCGTGTCGCGTCGCCATGCCCACACTGATAGTCCCGCCGCCGCTGCCGCTGCGGGCGGCAAAACCCACCGGCCGATAGAGATTGCCCGCGCCTGCCAGAACTGTTCATCGCCCAGGAATTGAACAGTGCCGTCACTGTCTGCCAGGGGCTTGTACATCGACCATTCGAGGGGGACCCCCTGCCACGAAATCCACGCATTGACTGCTGCTGCCGTGATTAGCGCGGTGAGTGGAAAGGCGATCCAGAACCACGGAAAGCCCTCCCTGGCATGCTGGGTTCGGCGCGGCAGCACAGCTCCGCCGACCAGCACCACAACCAGAATTGCGAACGTGAACAGCCACCACATACCGGAACTATAGGTCTCAACTGCGCGGGACCCATACCTTCTTGATTTGCCAGACGTCGGTGGCCACGGCAGTGGTCCGCGCGCTGGCCGCGGTTGGTAGGAGCCGGGTGCCGCTTCGCTTGTAGTCTTCGGCTCATGTGGTGGGTGTTGAACGTTGCGTTCGTCGCGGTTCCTTGCGCCGCGGCCGCAGTGCTTGCGCGCCGCTCGAAGAGGGAGCGTAAGGGTTTTCCCTGGTTCTGGGCGATAACCATGTCTTATGTCAAGCTCCGATTCGTTTCCCTGCGCTCCTGGCATTGTTGCGTAGCCCGCTAGAAGTCTGACGCGCCGCGGGTCGCATCACCCCGTTAGGTAGACGTCGAAACTGACAATCCGATTACTGTCGACGGCAGTTCCGGCGAGCTAGAGAAAGCCCCTTGAAAGGGTCAGTTCGTGGCCGACTCGGCCACAGAATCGAGGGCGGTGAACATCAGCGCCTCAAGGTCTTCCCGATCGATCCTTACGTCCCGTAATGCTATCATTACACGTATGAGACTTCTCGACCAAACCTGGTTTTGGCGGGCATTTGCAGTTCCAGTTTTCTTTGCCGCGGTTTATGGCGTTTATGTCGCTTCCGATTTTTCTGGACCTGACATCATACAGATTCTTATCGGGGGGATCCTCGGAATAGTGGTTTCCTTTCCTTTCGCGCTGGTTTTAGGTTTCTTGGCCGTGCTTTCCGGACAAGTCGTGCTCGTGATCGCCAAGAGGGGTTCAAGACGATTCAGTTCGCAGCAGTGGCGCATTGCGTTCAGCGCAGCTACATGCGTAACGATTGCGGCAGCATCTGCAGCCAGCCTAATTAGAGTAAACTTCACAGGCCTTGGCTTGTTTACTGCCGTAGGAGTAATTGGAATTATTGCTTTCGCAAGTGCCTACTTATATTTCCCGGAAGATGAATTAGAGGCTCTTCGCATCTGAGTGTGGGTGAGG
>NZ_JAALDX010000259.1 GCF_014145095.1 Dietzia sp. SLG310A2-38A2
TACCACGCCGTCGGGGTGGACCACAGGCCCTATCTCGAGGCCGAGATCGGCGAGGTGGGCGTGCGCATGCTGCGTGCGGTCAAGCGCGCCGTGGACCCGCAGGGCGTGTGCAACCCGGGGACGTTGATCCCGTGAACGCAAGGCTGTCCGACCGTCGGATCCGTACGGTCGCCCTGCTGACCAACCCGGCCGCCGGCGGAGGGCGGGGTGACCGGATCGCCGACAGGGCGGCCGAGCGGCTGCGGTCGCACGGGCTCGAGGTCGACGCGCTTCGGGGGACCAGCGCGCAGGAGTCGCTCGACCTGGCCCGACAGGCGATCGCCGACGGGGTGGACGCTCTCGCCGTGTGCGGCGGGGACGGAATGGTCTCGCTGGCCGTGCAGGCGCAGGCGTTCTCGGGCGTCCCGATCGGCATCATCCCGGCGGGCACGGGGAACGACCTTGCCCGCGAGTACGGCATCCCGCTGGACAGTCCCGAGGCCGCCGCGGACGTCGTCGCCGGCGGACGCGTCGAGCAGGTGGACCTCGGCCGGGCCACCCCGGACGGCGGTGACCCGCACCTCTTCGCCTCGGTCCTGTGTGCGGGGCTCGACTCGGCGGTCAACCGGCGGGTCAACGAGATGACGATCCTCGGCGGGCCCCTGCGGTACGTCCTGGCCTCCATCATCGAGTTCCCCACGTACCGGCCCCGCCGGTTCCGCATGACCTTCGACGCCGGTGAGGCGGGGGAGGAGACGGTGGAGACGGAGGTCCTGCTCAGTGCGTTCGCCATCACCCGGAGTTACGGCGGCGACATGAGGATCGCCCCCGACGCCGACCGGTCCGACGGGTTGTTCGACGTCTGCTACGTCGGCAGGATCTCCAAGCCCCGACTGGCATGGCATTTCCGCAGGATCTACTCCGGTACCCACGTGGGGTTGCGGGGGGTGACCACGCGCCGGTGCAGGTCGGTCCGGATCGAGGCGGAGGACGTGGAGGCGTTCGCCGACGGTGACGCCGTGGCGCCTCTCCCGGTGACCGTCGAGGTCCTCGCGGGGGCCGGTCTGTTCCTGGTACCCCGGTAACTCCAGCACCATCTGCAACAGTGATTCACGCAGGTCACGGGCGTTACGCGCGGCTGCTACCTCATCCGCCAATCGGTTCGCGTCAGGCTCGCCGGGACGGCATGATCACCTCCATGCGCTCCAGGCTCACCGCGTCACTCGCGACCATCGCCGTCACCTCCGCCACTCTGATGGGTGGCGGGGGCGTGACGGCCTCCGCACAGGCTCTGCCTCCGCTCATCCCGCAGCACGTGGTGGACGGGTTCGTCTCCCAGGCCCGTGCCGCGGTGCCCGCCGAGGTGTGGGCGGCGGTCGGGTCGACCGGGATGATCTACCAGGACGTCGCAGGCGGGCTGCGCGAGGGCATCGTCCGCGAGATCGACTCCTACCGGGTCTCCAGGGGGCTCGGGGCGCTCGCCCCCAACCCGGATCTGGACCGCGAGGCGCAGGCATGGGCCGACCGGCTCGCCGCCCAGGACGCCGTCTACCACAACCAGGCCCTGCTGAACCGCGGCCACGGGGAGAACATCGTCGCCGCCGGCACGCACTGCGGACCGGTGTGTCTGGTCGACCTCTGGAAGAACTCGCCCGGCCACAACGACAACCTGGTTGACCCCGGGTACCGTTCTGCGGGAATGGGGATCGCGTACTCCGCCGGTGGCAAGGTGTTCGTGGTTCACAACTTCGCGTACTGAGGCTCCGCCCGGAGAACCGACCCGCGGCCAAGCACCGCCGAACAGACGAGGGAGACCATGTCCGAACGGATCACGCGCGCACTGAGGCTCAGGACGGACCCGGGGGTCTTCCTCACGACCGTGGCGGTCATCGTGGCCTTCGTGGCGGTCACGTTCCTCGCGGGGGACTGGGTGGGAGACGTGTTCGGCGCCGCCTCGGGGTGGATCATGACCAACCTCGGGTGGTTCTACATCGCCGGGGTGTCGATCTTCCTGCTCTTCCTGCTGTGGATCGCGCTGAGCCGGTTCGGGCACGTCCGGCTCGGCGCCGACGGCGAGGAGCCGGAGCACTCCACGGCGGCCTGGTTCGGGATGCTCTTCGCCGCCGGGATCGGCACCATCCTCATGTTCTGGGGAGTGGCCGAACCGATCTCACACTTCGCCACCCCCCCTCGAGGCGGGGTGGACGCGGGGAGCAGGGAGGCGGCACAGGAGGCCATGGCCTTCACCCTCTACCACTTCGGGCTGCACACCTGGACCATCTTCGCGCTGCCCGCCCTGGCCTTCGCCTACTTCATCTACAAGCGCAAGATGCCTCCGCGCGTCAGTTCGATCTTCGCGCCGATCCTGGGCAACCGCGTCTACGGGCCCATCGGCAAGACGATCGACGTCGTGGCACTGGTGGGCACGGTGTTCGGCGTGGCGACCTCCGTCGGCCTCGGCACACTGCAGATCAACGCCGGACTCAACGAGCTCTTCGGGATCGCGGTGTCACCGCTGGTCCAGGTGCTCGTGATCGTGGTGGTCACCACCATCGCCTGCATCTCGGTGGCGGCCGGTCTGGACAAGGGCATCAAGCGACTGTCCACCATCAACATCGTCCTGGCCGTCGCGCTACTCGTCTTCATCGTCGTCACCGGCCCCACCCTGTTCCTCCTCAAGGGGACGGTGGAGACCTTCGGGGTCTACGCCTCGACGCTGCCGGAGCTGGCGTTCTGGAACAACGTCTTCCCGGCCAACGACGACCTGGCGACCTGGCAGAACACGTGGACCGTCTTCTACTGGGCGTGGACCATCACGTGGTCGCCGTTCGTCGGGATCTTCATCGCCCGCATCAGTCGCGGCCGGACGATCCGCCAGTTCGTCTTCGGTGTGCTCGTCCTCCCGGTGGCCTTCTCCATCATCTGGTTCGGCGTCTTCGGCATGGCGTCCTTCGACATCGAGCTCAACGGCCCCGGCGGGCTCGTGGAGGCGGTGGTCGACGACGGCGACATCCCGGGTGCGCTGTTCGCGTTCCTGTCCAACTACCCGCTCGCGACACTCGTCTCCGGGATCGCGGTGCTGATCGTCGTCATCTTCTTCACCACCTCGGTCGATTCGGCCGCGATGGTCGTGGACATGATGGCCTCGGGCGAGGACGACACCGTCGCCCCGTCGCCCACCCACCAGCGCATCATCTGGGGCGTGCTCATGGGTGCCGTCGCCGCGACGCTGCTCGCCGGCACCGGGACGGGTGGTCTCAGCGCTCTGCAGGAGGTCATCACCGTCATCGGGCTGCCGTTCTTCGTCATGGGCTTCGTGATGATGTACAGCCTCGTCAAGGGCATTTCCGCCGACCTGGGCGAACGCCCGCCCACGGTGACCCGGCAGTGGGATCGCGCCTATTCTCCCGAGGAGTTCGAGAAGAACGAGACCACACCCTCGCCCGAGCCGATCGGCCCGCTGCACCGGATCCCCGGGGAGGAGGACGACGGCGCGCCGAACCCGCTCCAGTCCCCCGACTAGTGTCCTCGCACGTCGAGCATGGTCATCCCCGCGTGCATCTCCCACACGAGGATCTCGGCCCCGTCAGCGCCGGCCGTGACCCGGCGACCACCCGTCGCGGTGAGTCGCGCGGCGTCACCGGTGGCCAGCTCACCCTCGCCCTCCAGGTCGACCGAGCCGACGGGCACGTAGAGGTGGAGGTACGGCGCATCGGGGAGCTGGACGGACCGACCTGGCTGTAGACGCGCCGCGAGCAGGGCGGCGGTGCTGTTGCGGATCCGGATGGCGGCCCGGTCGGCGTGGGCGCTGAGGCCACCCGCGACCACGGCGAGGGTGTTCCTCAGCTCGCCGGGGTCGATCTCGCGCTGGTCGTACCCCGGATCACCGCCCGTGGAGTCGGGGACGATCCACATCTGCACCAGGTGTACCGGTTCGGCCGGGACCTCGGAGTGCCGGATCGATCCGTCTCGCCAGCCGTCGTTGCGCTCGGAGTGCAGGATCCCCGACCCCGCGCTCATCCGCTGGGCGAGGCCGGGATAGATGATCCCGTTGTGGCCCTCGGAGTCCTGGTGGACCAGCGAACCGGACAGCACCCAGGTGACGATCTCCATGTCCCGGTGTCCGTGGGTGTCGAACCCGGACCCCGGCGCGATCCGGTCGTCGTTGTTCACCAGTAGTCGCGCGAAGTGTGTGTTCATCGGATCCTGGTGGCGGGCGAAGGAGAAGGAGTGTCGGGAGTCCAACCACCCGCCGCCGGTGTGCGAGCGCGCGGCCGACCGATGGATCCTGACCTCTGGACCGAGCACGACACCCCCTTGACTAGCTGACGCAGCAACAATACTCTCGAGGGGTCCACCGGGGCCGGGGCGCCCGTCCAGAACGGTCGTCCGGGTTTTTCGCTGATACGGCGACGGTCTCCCGTACCCAGGCGTAGGGTGACAGTTGTCAGTGACGCGAGTCACATCATTCGCCAGGAGGTTTCCATGTTGCAGAACGCTCTGGCCGCCACGCTGCGCGTGGGTGTGGCCACGACCAACGAGGTGGCCCACATCGTCGTCGACCACACCCTGGGCCGTTTCCTCGACACCAACCCGGACAAGGTCCGCTGACCCTCCCTACGGGCCGGGCCGACACGGGCCGGGCCGACACGACGTCGTAGGGCGGCACGCCGTCGGACTACATGCCGTCCGCGGTGCCCTCGCTCCCGCCGAGAGCGTGATCCGGCTGTTCCGGGGTCTGATAGACGCGCTTCTGTTCCTCCAGGTCGCGCGTGCCCGTCGACGCGGTGCCGTCACCGTGACCGACACTCTGCCCGTCACTGTGTCCACCGCTGCCCGGGGCATCCGGGTCGATTCCGGTCGCTCCCTCCTCCGACGCCGGATCCGCTGCACTACCGTCGCCGACACGCGTTCCGTCGATGGTGTTGCCCAGGTCCTCTGGGGTCTGAGGGGGTGTCTCCGAGTTCATGTGGTCCTCCTGGATCGTGCGTGTGGGGTGCTGACGACCCTAACCGCGACGGGCGCCACGTGCCTCCGGTCATCTCCGCCGGAACCACCGGAGACCGCACCGGAGCGACGATCAACCGGGGACCGCCTATCCTGGTGCCCATGTCGGATAACCCCTTCGGTCGGGTCATCACCGCGATGGTGACCCCCATGCACGACGACGGCTCGATCGACTTCGACGGGCTGCAGCGACTCGCGGTCCACCTCGCCGATCACGGTCACGACGGCCTACTGGTCAACGGCACCACCGGCGAGTCCGCCACGACCACCGACGAGGAGGACTACGACGCCGTGGCCGCGGTCGTCGAGGCGGTCGGTGACCGTGTGTCGGTGATGGCCGGCTGCGGGACCAATGACACGGAACACTCGATGCGGGCGGCTGCCGCGATGGTCGAGCGCGGCGCCGACACGCTGCTGGTGGTGACGCCGTACTACAACAAGCCCACCCAGCACGGGATCGTCGAGCACTTCCGGATGGTCGCCGAGGCGGGAGGGCGACCCGTCATGGCCTACGACATCCCGGGGAGAACCGGCACGGCCCTGTCTTCTGACACGATCCGCCGGCTGGCCGAGATCCCCGGCCTCCGCGCGGTCAAGGACGCCAAGGGCGACCTGTTCGAGGCCAGCCGACTCATGGCCGAGACCGACCTGCTGTGGTTCTCGGGTGACGACGTGCTCAACCTCGCGTTCCTCGCACTGGGCGCCACCGGCGTCGTCTCGGTGGTCGGGCACGTGGCCGGAGACGACTACCGGGCCATGATCGACGCCGTCGACGCCGGTGATCTCCCCCGGGCCCGCGAGATCCACACCCGTCTCATCCCGGCCGTCGACGCGATCATGCACACCTCGCAGGGGGCCATCCAGGTCAAGGCCGCTCTCAAGATGCGGGGACTGCTCGGCTCCGACCAGCTGCGCATGCCCCTGCTCCAGGGCCCGCCGGAGCACCTCGACACGCTCCGCAAGGGCCTGGCGGCGTCCGGGCTCTCCTGACCCCCGGCGCGGTCGGCGACTACCGGTACGCCGCCATCTCGGTGCACCGCTCCCAGAGGGTGGCGGCGACCCGCTCGTCGCGGGAACTCCGGCTCGACCTGGCGATCCTGGGATGGCCCCTCAGTCCGCCGAGGCGGTCGGGGCCCACGAAGGTGGCGCCCGGCAGGTCCGGCACCGTGGCGGCGTAGAGAACGGACAGAGCGCCCATCTCCGGTGTCAGCCCGGCCCACGAGATCGAGTTGCCCAGCTCGAAGAACCGGTCGGCGGCGGGGCGGCCGCTCTGCCGGAGTAGTTCGGTGGTGGTGTAGCCGGGGTGGGCTGCCATCGATCGGATCCCCCTGCCCTCGCGACCGAGCCGGCGTTGCCACTCGTAGGCGAGCATGATGCACGCCAGTTTGGAGTTGGCGTACGCCGCCATCGGCCGGTATCCGCGCAGGTCCATGTTCAGATCGTCGGGATCGACGCGCCCGCGAAGGTGTGCCAGCGACCCGAGCCAGACCACACGATCGGTCAACTGCGGGAGCAGGCTGCCGGTGAGGGCGTGGTGACCGAGCGCGTTCACACCGAACTGCATCTCGTGACCCTGGGCGGTCCGCGAGGGCGGGAGGTTCATGACGCCGGCGTTGTTGATCAGGACATCCACCTGATCCGTGGTCCCGGCGACGAACTCGTCCACCGAGTCCAGGTCTGCCAGGTCGAGCCTGCGGACCAGTGCCAGGTCACGAGTCGCGGCCGGCAGGGTGGCCCGGGCGTCCTCGGCCTTCTCGAGGTTCCTGCACGCCATGACCACCCGCGCCCCCCGGGCCACGAGCGCCTGTGTGGTCGCCAGGCCGATCCCCGCGTTGGCCCCGGTCACGACGAAGGTCCGTCCCGTCTGGTCGGTGACGTCGGAGGCGGACCATCTGGGCGTGCGAGTCATGTGTGACAGTCAACCAGTCGCGCCTGCGCCGCGGTCCGACACCCGTGTGGTAACGCCAGGGGAGACGCCGCGAAGTTCTTGTGACACACTCGCGTGAGGCGGGTGAGATCCCACGCGTCACACACGCCTTTCGTCTTCGACCGAGATCTCGGAGTTCCCTCATGACGTTCGACCGCC
>NZ_JAALDX010000260.1:0-3957 GCF_014145095.1 Dietzia sp. SLG310A2-38A2
CCACACTCAGATGCGAAGAGCCTGATATCCGTTCTCGGCCACGGCACGAATGCTCATTCCGGGGCAATTTCTGAGAGGCGACACCGCGCCGTAACTCGTCCGCGCGCCGTGCTTGTTCAGCCACCATTTCCAGTCGAGTCCGGTGACGTGGTCTCCTACCGCGAGTATGAACGCCGACGCACCGAAGTGGTGCTCCCCGACGCAGTGGAACCCCATCCGCTCCACCGCGGCGACCTCGCCGTCGAACTCCAGCGTCGTCTCCGAGAGGTAGGACACCGATCCCGCATCGGGATGACGCACGACCGCGTCGACGAGGAGGACGCAGGAGGAGGTATCCACGGATACGTGGCTTACCTGTGAGAAGGACGAGCCCGGCAACAACAGTCGAGGTTCGGACACGAAGTCCAACCGCGACCCCCCCATCACCGTCAGGTTCAGGTCTTCCGCCGCCCCCTCATGGGACCCGACCTTCTGGACGGGCATGGCGCCCTGTCCCACGAGCCTGACCCGGCCGCCGTCGCGGACAACGACTCGTTGGCGAAGCCGCTCTCCCGTGATGAGTCCACTGGTGGCCGACTGGACGATGAGTGATGCCGTGTCGTCGCTCAGGCCACGGACCTGGCCATGCGTCAGGATGCCGATCTCATAAGGCCAGCGGAAGTATCTCCGGGACAGGAAGGTGCGGCCGCCTCGGCGGGCTATCTCGAGGTCGAGCGCATATGGTTGCGCGCTCAGAAGAGCACCTCATCGCAGATGAACCGCGCGAACTCGTCCACGCCCTCACCGGTGAAGCAGTTCGTGACGAGGACTGGTCGCCCCTCCCGCACGTCGCGGGCCTCGGCGACCATCAGCTCGAGGTCCACCCCGACATGCTGTGCCAGGTCGGCCTTGTTGATGACGAGGACGTCCGCGCGGAGCACGCCGGGTCCGCGTTTCCGGGGGATATCGCCTCCTCCGGAGACGTCGATCACGAACACCCAGAAGTCGACGAGATCATCGGAGAACGTCGAGGCCAGATTGTCGCCGCCGCTCTCGATCAGGATCACGTCGGTACCGGGGAAATCCTGATCGAGCTGCTCGGCGGCCTCCATGTTCATGGTCGGGTCCTCGCGGATCACCGTGTGCGGGCACGCTCCGGCCTCGACGGCGAGGACCCGGTCCGCGTCGATGATCCCAGACCGCCGCAGCCGCTCGGCGTCTTCTGACGTCACCAGATCGTTGGTGATGACGGAGACGGACTTACGGAGATCCTCCAGTCGCGGTATTAGCTTCTCCACCATCGCGGTCTTGCCGGACCCCACCGGGCCGCCGATGCCGATGCGAGCCGCGGGACCCGGGGGCTCCCTCCGGCCTTCCGGCGTGACTCCGGTCCGGGTAGCAGTCAGAGTCGTGGAATTGGCCACCGGATCAGTCATCTCAGCATGTACTTCCTGGTCAGTGGGCGCACGTCGAATGAGTGCACCTCGAGCTTCTCCCCGTTCACGGAGACGTCGAACGTGCGCGGGTCGACGCGTACGTCGGGTAGCGCGTCGTTGTGGACCATGTCGCTCTTGCGCAGGTGGCGCGTCGACGTGATGGGGAGGACTGCCTTGGTGAGCCCGAACGGCTCGAGCGATCCGGCCTGGGCGACGATGTCGGAGACGAATACTGCGCTGACGTGCTTCTTCGCCGAGCCCCGGCCGCCCCACATCAGACGCTGAACCTGCGGCTCGGTCATCATGAGACTGCCCGCCGCGTCGCCCATCTTGGCCCAGACGATCATCCCCGCCTTGATAATCTGCACGGGCTTCACGCCGAACGACTCGAACGGCCACAGCACCAGGTCGGCCATGCGGCCCGGCTGCACCGACCCGACGTGCTCGTCGATTCCCACCGCAATCGCCGGGTTGAGGGTGGTCTTGGCGACATAGCGCTTGATCCGCTCGTTGTCCGCGCGCCCGGTCGTCTCCTCGGGCAGACGGCCGCGGTGATCTCTCATGACGCTTGCCAGTTGCCACGAGTTCGTCACGTTCTCTGCGAGGCGGCCCATCCCCTGGGTGTCCGAGCCGAAGATCGAGATCGCGCCGATGTCGTGCAGCAGGTCCTCGGCGGACATGGTCTGCGGCCGGATTCGGCCCTCGGCAAAGGCGACGTCCGCTTCAGATCGGGGATCCATCTGGTGCCCGATGAGCGTCATCGGCACGCCCTCCTCGAGCGCCGACCACGCGAACGGGTTGGTCGGGTTGGTCGACCCCGGGATGACGTTGGGGTAAGACACCACGCTCAGGATGTCCGGGGAGTGACCACCGCCCGCGCCCTCCACGTGATACATGTGGATCGTCCGGTCGCCGATCGCGGCCATCGTGTCCTCGGCGAACCCGAACTCGTTGATCGAGTCGGTGTGCAGGTGCACTGCGAAATCGTGCAGGTCTGCCGCGATCAGCGAACCGTTGATGGTCTCAGGCGACGCCCCGAAGTCCTCGTGTACTTTCACCGCGATCGCCCCGGCCTTCACTGCGTGGGCGACCGCCGAAGGGTCGGAGCCGCCGCGAGCGAGCAGACCGAAGTTCACCGGTGAACTCTCGGTGCCCTGCAGGTAGCGCCCCATGACGTGCGCGGTGCCTGAGCCGACGTCGAATACCGGTCCGGGAGAGCTGCCGATCAGCGTCGTCGTCCCTCCGGCCAACGCGTGCTCCGATTGTTCGGCGGAGAACATGTGCCCGTGGGATTCGATCGCCCCGGCGGTGACGATGCAGCCCTGAGCCGAGATCGACGTGGTGTTCTGGCCGCACACGAGGTTCGGATCGATTCCCGGCATTGTCGCGGGATTGCCTGCGTTGCCGATTCCGACGATCCGCCCGTCCCGGATACCGATATCGGCTTTGACGATGCCCTGAACCGCGTCGATGATCAGCGCGTTCTGGATTACGACATCGAGTGCACCCTCGTCCGTGGTGACGGTCGCGGACAGGGCCTCTCCATCGCGCATGTTCTTCCCTGCGCCGACGGTGAGTTCGTATCCGTGGTGGGTGTAGTCCTTCTCGACCTCCGCGAGCAGCGACGTGTCGCCGAGTCGCACCAGATCGCCAGTGGTCGGGCCGTAGAGCTGTGCGCGGGCCGCCGGGGTCAGTGAGGTACCGCCCGTCGTCATGACTCATCCTGGATGTAGCCGCGCTGGCAGGCCCTCTCGAACGCCCGCGCGCGGGTGTCGGGGTCGTCCAGGGGGCCGTTGACGAGTCCTGCCTGACCGTGGACGAAGCGCTCGCCGACGAACGGTGTCAGGGTGACGACCTTGGGGATTCCCGGTTCGAAACGCGTACCGCCACCAGCGTTGATGGCGAGCTTGTGGCCGTAGGCCGCTGCCCGATCGAAAGCCAGGGCCTTGTTGACCTCGAAGAAGTGGGTCATGCTGCGGACCTGGATGTCGCGGTCTCCGGTATTGACCACCTCGAGGTCGATGAGCCCCGACGGTTCGAACACCGTCTCCGCCTCGGTGAGGGCGATGACCTCGCCCGGCACGGGACCGTCGGCCGTCTCCGCGATCGGGGTGTAGATGGTCAGCAGCTTGCTTCCAGCGAGGGTCGGCAGCTCGAGCATGATGTACGAGATCATGCTCGGCACCCCCGGCTCCACCTGCGCCGACGTGAGCAGTCGCCCGGCTCGTTCCCGGACCTCCGAAAACGGTAGG
The DNA here is from genome assembly GCF_014145095.1 of Dietzia sp. SLG310A2-38A2. Classification (GTDB taxonomy): domain Bacteria; phylum Actinomycetota; class Actinomycetes; order Mycobacteriales; family Mycobacteriaceae; genus Dietzia. Next base: position 3,668 of record NZ_JAALDX010000260.1, read on the forward strand.
TCGGTCCGCGCCATGAGCATCGCCTCGTCGGTGAGGTACGCGACGGCCTCGGGGTGACTCAACGGGATCCCCTCGCGGAGGTTGCGCCGCGCAAACTCGGCGGCAGCGAACACGGTGAGCCTCTCGGACTCGGTGGGCGTCAGGTTCATGGAGTAGTCCTCGGTGTAGTCACGACGCGAAAAGTCGTAGATCGGAGTGTCGATGGCGCTCGGCGGCGATGTCGTGCTTCGGGGTCCACGCCGTCGGACGGGCACCGTCGGGGACCGGGAGCCGAAGGAGCTCGTCGAGCC
>NZ_JAALDX010000260.1:4021-17940 GCF_014145095.1 Dietzia sp. SLG310A2-38A2
TTCCTGGATGCTCCGGTGTCCGGCGGCCCCGAGCCGCACCGCGCTGCTCGAGTACGACGAGACGACCTGCCATCCGGAGAGGGCCTCGGCGTCCCGCAGCCCAAGGCCCCGCGCCTGTGCCACGACGGCCTGCGCCACGGGCAGGTGGGCACCCGCGGGGATAGCGACCCGGACGTGGGACGACTGCGGGTCGCCGAGCCGTGCCCATACCCCGAGCAGGGCCCGCCCCGCCCGTCGCGAGGCCTTCCGAGCGGCCTCGCCGATGAGGTGCACGTCCACTTCCGAGTCCAGCGCGAGCAGCTCATCCAGCTCATGACACCCGTGGGCCTGTTTGAGAAACACCCGGTCGAAGGAATTCCACCGGTGCACGAGTGCCTCGTCGAGCAGGACGGCAAGCTCGGCAGGGGAGGTGACCCACCCGTCTGCCACGAGCGTCTCCAGACCGGAGGAGAACGAGCCGGCGCCCGCGGCGAACGCCGGGTCAGCGAGGAGCAGGAGCGCCGTACGCGAGGACGCTGTCATCGTGGGGTTCCCGCCCCGTGTGCCGTCGCGTCGTGAGAGTGGGGCTCGTGGGCGGCGACGGCCGCCCCGGTCGTCCCCGTTGCTGAGTCGACCACCTCGATCACCCCGCTGTGGAGGAGCTGTTCGATCCGCGCGAGATAGTCGTCTCTCGGTCCGTCGAGCAGGACCGTCATGTACTGCCCGGCCATGCGGACCTTCCAGTGAAGATGCCCGGCGTGCCACCCCAGCTGGATGCCGCCTTCGGCGTCGACGGCCCGCAGATGTAGTTGCTCGGTCTCGCGTGCTTCGACCACCACCGCGCGGCGGTCCGTCAGCTCCAGAACCGAGCCGTCCCGGAGTGTCACGTCCCTCGGGAGCGCGATGCCGTACTCGATACCGTCTTGGTCCACGGCCTTGAATCGCTTTCGACCCAATTCGGACTGCGGCACAATCAGGCGGACTACCCGTCCAGAATGCTCGTGGTGAGACAGCGCATTGTGGATATCCGCCTCGAGACGATGCCCGACGAGAGTGCGAAATGTGTCCATGGCTCGACCCTAGGTGCATTGTCGAAGACTATGAATACGTCATTTGACGCAATTTCTCTATCTGGGGCCCGAGAATGCTGGATGGCCGAGTATGTAGATCCCGTCCACCATCGCGATTCGGGTGACGGAGCTGCGATTCGGAACCCCTAGCTTCACGAGAATGTGCTCCACGTGTTTGGATATCGTTCGTGGGCTGGTGAACAGCCTCTCCCCGATCTCGGTATTGCCACACCCCTCGACGATTCCGGTGACGACCTCCGCCTGTCGCCGGGAGAGCCCGGCGGGCATCGGACCTTCGCGCCACGACACATAGAACCCGCCGGCACCTCGCCGGGCGCTCTCCACCCGGACATGGACCGGCGCGGGCGCCTCGTCGGGCCATATCGCGAACCGCGTGACCTGCCCCCGTGTCGGCCATGTCCGGAGCAGGACGGACCGGATGAGCTCCGCGACCTCGTGGCTGTGCTCTGGTTCGAAGCTCGTCAGGTTGAGCCCTGGGTCGAGCAGGAGCGCGCCGTCCGCCTCGTTGCGAGTGCGTCGTTCACGGGTCCGGAAAAGAAATTCACCCAGCACCGGAGCGGCTGCCGACAACGCGGCCATCTCCGCTTCGCCGGGCGGCCGGGGCGCGTCGGTGTTCCCGGTGACCATCCCCACATAGCGCTCCTGGTGGAACAGCGGCAGGTAGACGCCTTCCCGGTACCCCAGCGGGAGGATGAACTCCTGATAGAGGGCCGAATCCGCGCGGTTGATGTGGGCATCGGTGTCGGCCCAGCCCTTGGGTCGTCTGTCCCGGTGGAGCGCGGGCCAGCACAGGTCGTCCAGGAACACTTGGCCGTTGAGCGCGTCCAGCAACTTCTGCGGGAACCGCTTGGTGTGTAGCGGCTGGTGTATCCCGCGCGCCGGATCCCACTCCGCGATCTCCAGCGACGGGTACTGCACGAATCTGTTGAGTTCAGAGAGGGCTTCGTGCGCTGCGGTCAGCGGCGGGACCACGTCCGCCTGAGTCGCGCGGACCGCGTTGAGTGTTGCCTCGAGAATCGTTGTCGCCTTCATCGTTCTCCCCAGAACTCTCGTACACGGATGCCGATCCGACCTCCAGTCGCGGTGGGCATCGATGCACGAAAGTATGACGACCCGTTGCTTCTCCCTGTGTCGACAGGGTGTTAACAGCTCGTAACGTTGGTTGCGAATTGTTGAATAGTCCGACGGAGGGCATTCGCCCAGTCTATTCCGAGGGATATTAACGCGCGTGACAATGAGCTGGGTCACATTCTTGCCCGGTATCTTCGCATTGTGGCGCCGTCTGCTGAGGAATACGCACGATGACGTATTCACAGAACCTAGTGGCCCTTTCTACTGTTCTTCGCACAGTGAATTCCGGGTAGGCGGCCAATTTTTTGGCGGCCGGTGGCTCAAGGAAAGGGCACGCATCTCATGCAGAAATCGGCTAAATACCTTGGGTGGAAACGTCGGGCCACAGCGATCGCGGCTGGGCTCACGTTGTCCCTTGCCCTCACCGCGTGTGGCGGTGCCGGAGGCGGAGGCGGGAACGACCACACGCTCATCATCGGGATCGAGTCCGAGGCAGACGTCCTCGACCCGCAGGTCGCCGGTGGCTGGGTCACCTGGCGCATCAACTCCCAGATGTACGAGCCTCTCGTAATGCACGACCTGAAGACCCCGTCCGAGGAGGCGGCAGTCCCCGAACTGCGACCCGGGCTGGCGGAATCGTGGGAGATCTCCGACGACGGTCTGGAGTACACGTTCAACATCCGCCAGGGCGTCACGTTCCACGACGGAACCGACCTCGACGCCGAGGCGGTCGAGTACAACATCCGGCGTATGTGGGACGAGTCGTCTCCCCAGTACAACGCCACCGCTGCCGGTCAGACGGTCTATGTATGGCAGTTCGTGGAGGAGGTCGAGACGGTCGACGACCACACGGTCGTGGTCCGGATGAACCAGCCGTTCTCCCCGTTCCTCCGCATGCTCGCGCAGGGTGGCAACGGATCCACCGGCATCATCAGCCCCGCCGCGCTGGAGGAGTACGGAGAGGACATCGCCGAGCACCCGTCCGGTACCGGCCCGTTCGCGTTCGAGGAGCGCGTCCGCGGCGAACGGATCACACTGCTGCGGAACGACGACTACTGGGGCGAGGTGCCAGAGCTCGACGGGGTCATCTTCCGCCCGATCCCGGATCCCGCCGGCCGTTCGGCCGCCATCCGCAGTGGTGAGGTCGATGTGATCGCAGTGCCGTCGCCGGACTCGGTCCAACAACTTGTCGACGAGGGCTTCCAGTTGTCCGACGGCGCACCACCCCACGTCTGGTACCTCTCCTTCAACATGCGGGACGAGTACATGTCGATGCCGGAGGTCCGGCAGGCAATCAACCTGGCCATCGACCGCGAGGGGATGGCCGGCAACCTCCTCCAGGGGACGGCTGAACCCGCGTACGACATCCAGGCGCCGGCCAACGACGCGTACGTCGAGCGGACCGACGCATACGCCCGTGACCTCGAGCAGGCGCGCGAGCTCCTCGCGGAGGTCGGGCTGGAGGACGGCTTCACGACCAGCCTCGCGACCTCGGTCGACGGATCCGGTCAGATCGTCCCGGCGCCGATGGCCGAGTTCATCCAGCAGAACCTCGCCGAGATCAACATCGATGTCGAGATCCAGACCATGGAGTGGATCTCCTATCTGGGTCGCTGGGGCGAGGGAGCCGGCGATGTCGGGATGATGCAGATGTCCTGGGGCATGGATACCCCGTACTGGCTGTACATCGTCACCTCGCAAGCCATGATTGCCCCGAACGGACCGAACGTCGGCTACTACGACAACCCGGAGCTCGACGCCGTCATGGAACAGGCGATCACGGCCGCGTCGGAAGAGGAGTCGGTCGAGTTCTGGCAGCGGGCCAACCAAATCGCCACGGACGACGCAGCGCTCGCGCCGATCGTCAATGACCGTGCCCCGTACATCCTGTCCCCGGAGGTCGAGGGTTGGGTCTCGGCCAGCCAGGAGTGGTACGACCTCACCGGCGTCAGCCTGAACTTCGAGGACTAGGCCATGATGCTCGTGGTAGTCAAGCGCCTCGGGTCGACCGTCTTCGTCCTGTTCGGTGTGGTGTTGATCGTATTCCTTCTACTCCAGCTGGTTCCCGGTGATCCGGCCAGGACGATTCTGGGGGCGGGTGCGACGGAGGACGCTGTTCAGGCCGTCCGTCGGGAGCTCGGTCTCGACCAACCGGTGGTCATGCAGTTCTTCAGCTACCTGGGCGGGCTGCTGACCGGTGACTTCGGTCGTTCGCTGACCATCAACCAGCCGGTTCTCGACATCATCATGCCGCGGTTCCAGAACACCATGGTGCTGTCGTTCGCGGCGCTGGTTCTCTGCATCGTCATCGGCGTCCCGCTCGGGATCATTGCCGCTCGCAAGCAGTACGGGATCTTCGACCGGGTCTCCATGTTCGTCTCACTCGCCGGTGCGAGCGTCCCGGTCTACTGGTTCGGTCTCATGCTGATCGGAATCTTCGCCCTTCAATTTGGGTGGTTCCCAACCTCCGGAATGTCGAGCGCGCGGAATCTCGGCGGGGGAATGGGTGATCTCCTGATGCACCTTGTCCTCCCTGCGATCGCCGCGGCGACTGTTCCACTGGCCGTCATCGCCCGAATGACGCGCAGCGTGATGGTCGACACGATGGAACAGGACTACATCCGCACCCTGCGGGCCTCGGGAATCTCGGAGCGCTCAATCCTCTGGAGGCATTGCTTCAGGAACTCGCTCCCCCCGATCGTCACCGTCATCGGGCTCCAGATCGGCTATCTCCTCGGCGGAGTGATCTTCGTCGAAGTGGTGTTCTCCTGGCCGGGACTCGGGTACCAGCTCTACACCTCGATCACGCAGAACGACATGCCGCTCGTGCAGGCCGGCGTCCTCTTCATCGCGCTCGTCTTTGTCATCGTCAATCTGCTGACAGACACGGCAGTGGGCGTGCTCGATCCCCGCACCCGCAGAAAGGTCACAGCATGAGTTCGATCCTCGGCACATCCCCGGTTAAGGACACGGCAGGCGACCACGAGCAGGGGAGCACGGCGGCAGACGAGGCCGCTCCTTGTCCCACGGAGCCCGCACAGCGTCCTTCCCGCCTACTGCTCGCGCTCCGCGCGTTCATGCGGGACAGGATGGCCGCGGTCGCTGCCATTATCCTGCTCCTCGCCGTCGCCGTGGCGATTCTCGCGCCGGTACTTAGTCCCTACGATCCGACCATCGGGGACTCTGCTCGACGACTCGAGGGGATCGGAACGGAGGGCCACATCCTGGGGCTCGACGGCCAGGGCCGAGACATCCTGTCCCGGCTGATCTGGGGCACCCGGTACTCGTTGTCTGTCGCGGTGTTCCCGGTCCTCATCGTCCTCCCTGTCGCCTTGCTCATCGGTTTGATCGCCGGGTACGCGAAGGGCCGGGTCGGCGAGACGCTCATGCGACTGCTCGACGTCCTGTTCGCCTTCCCGCTCGTCCTTCTGGCCATCGCGCTGGCGGCCGTGCTCGGCGCGGGGCTGGGCAACGTGATGATCGCGATCAGCATCAGCCTCATCCCCTACATGGCCCGGGTGGCGTACACGTCGACGGTTCAGGAATCGTCCCGGGAGTACATCGAGGCAGCCCGGGCGGGGGGAGCACGGACCCCGGAGATCCTCTTCAAGGAACTGCTCCCGAACGTCGTCTCGCCCCTGGTGGTCTACGCGACCACCCTGTGCGGCCTGATGGTCGTTCTTGCCGCCGGACTGAGCTTCCTGGGCGTCGGAATCATCCCGCCGACACCGGACTGGGGGATCATGACCGCCGACGGCGCCGGCGTCCTCCTAGAGGGATACGCGCACGTGGCCACCATCCCGGGGTGCGCCATCCTCGTGGTCGCCCTCTCGTTCAACCTGCTGGGTGACGGCGTCCGCGACGCCCTCGACCCCCGCAAGCAGACCACCTGATTCCGCGCCTTCCAAGAGAGCGAGCGTGAGACCCAATGCTTGACATCAACAACCTCAGCGTCGATTTCCACACTGACGGCGGCGTCGTCCACGCGGTGAAGAACGTCAGCCTCTCCGTGGGGGAGGGGGAGATCCGCGGCCTCGTCGGAGAATCCGGTTCAGGCAAGTCAGTGACCTCGATGACGATCCTGGGGCTGCTCGGGACGCGACGGGCGAAGATCTCGTCCGGGGAGATCCTCCTCAACGGGACGAATCTCCTGGAGCTGTCACAGAAGGAGCTCGTCAAGATCCGGGGCAGGGAGATCGGCCTGGTGTCGCAGAATGCGCTCAGTGCCCTGGACCCATCGTTCACCGTCGGTGCCCAGATGGTCGAGGTGATCCGACTCCACCAGAAGCTGTCGAAAGCCGACGCCTACAAGGAAGCGGTGCGGTCGCTCGAACTCGTGGCGATGCCTGATCCCGAGCAGAAGCTGCGCGCATACCAGCACCAGCTCTCCGGTGGCCAGCGGCAACGCGTGGTCATCGCCATGGCGCTCGCCGCCCGCCCCAGACTCCTGCTCGCGGATGAACCGACCACGGCCCTCGACGCGACCGTGCAGAAACAGATCCTCGACCTGTTGCTCGAGATCAACAAGGAACTCGGCACCGCCATCTTGATGGTCACGCACGACTTCGGCGTGGTGTCGCACATGTGCGACACGGTCACTGTGATGCGGCAGGGCAGCATCGTCGAGCAGGGCACCGCCCACCAGGTTCTCAGCGCGCCGGAGCATCCCTACACCCGGTCACTCATCAGTTCCGTCCCGAAGCTCCACCTCGACGACTCGGCCCGGACCGTCCCTCGCGGCCAGCGCCGACTCAACGTCTTCCAGGAGGCCTGACGATGTCTACCAGCGATACCAAATTCGTGGAAGTAATCAACCTGCGCAAGGTCTTCAACGTCTCGGGCGGCTTCGGCAAGAAGAGTCGGGAGGTCGTGGCCGTCGACGACATCTCTTTCTCTATCCGACGGGGAGAGACTTGGGGGTTGATCGGGGAATCCGGTTCCGGGAAGACCACCACCGGTCGGATGATCCTCGGCCTCGAGGAGGCCACCTCCGGGCACGTTGTTGTGGACGGGAGCGAGACGACCAACCAGAGCGGCGAGCGTATGCGACGGATCCGCCAGAAGGTCCAGGTCGTATTCCAGGACTCCGGTTCGGCGTTCAACCCTCGCCTGCCGGTCGGCCAGCAGGTCGGCGCACCCCTGCGCAGATTCGGACTCTGCGACGGCAAGGAGGCCACCAGGCGGGTGATGGAACTACTCGAGAAGGTCGGCCTGGACGATAGCCACTACGACCGGTACATACACGAGTTCTCAGGTGGGCAGCGGCAGCGCCTCGGCATCGCGCGAGCACTCACCACTGATCCCGAGTTCCTCGTCCTCGACGAACCCACGGCGGCTCTCGACGTCTCGGTGCAGGCGCAGGTGCTGAATCTGCTCAAGGACCTGCAGGCCGAGCGACGGCTCACGATGTTGCTCATCACCCATCACCTCGCCCTGGTCGAGCACATGTGCGACTCAGCCGGAGTGCTCCACAAGGGCAGGTTCGCCGAGGTGGGACCAGTCGATACGGTGCTCCGCCACCCGAAGAGCGAGGTCACGCAGAAGCTCCTCGAGGCCGTTCTCGAACCGAAGGTGGCGTGATGACCATCAGTCCCCAGCAGATCGCAGGCACGACCTACTCCGTCGACTCGGTCGTTGCCCGCTACACCGAGGTCGAGCCGAAGATCTCGGCGTTCGTCGAGTTCTTCGAGACCGAGGCCCGGGCCGAGGCTGATGCCGTGAGCGCGAGGGGGATCATCGGCCCGCTCGCCGGGGTACCCGTCGCGGTCAAGGATCTCTACGATGTCGCGGGCCACCCCACTCTCAGCGGATCGAGGGCGGCCGAGGTCGTCCCGCGGCCCGCCGACTCCGCAGCGGTGAGGATGCTCCGTGAGGCCGGGGCCGTCATCGTCGGTAAAACGGTGACCCACGAGTACGCCTTCGGCGCAATGTCACCTCCCACCCGTAATCCGTGGAACCTCGACCGCGTTCCCGCCGGGTCCAGTGGTGGCTCGGGCGCGGCCGTGGCGGCAGGCGTGGTCCCGATCGGGATGGGCACCGACACCGGCGGATCGATCCGGATGCCGGCGGCGGTGTGCGGTGTGGTCGGGTTCAAACCCAGCTTCGGGCTCATCAGCCGCACCGGCATCACCCCCTGTAGCCCGACCCTCGACCACGCCGGCCCCCTCGCCCCGACCGTCTCGCTCGCCGCGGCCGTCGTCGACTCTCTCGCCGGATTCGACCCGACCGATCCCGGGAGCAGGCGATTCCCGGCGCCCGACGCGGTGGCCTCGCTGGACCGGGGCGTGCGGGGGTTGAGACTCGGCATCCCAGAGCGCTTCTTCTTCGACACGGCGGACGCCGACATCGCCGAGGCCGTCCACGCGGCAGCGCGGGAACTCGAGGCGGCGGGTGCGCGGCTCGTTCCCCTCACCTTCCCCACCCCGGAGGAATGCGGAGACGCCGTGGTGACGATCGCAGCAGCCGAAGCGGCGCTCTATCACCGCGATCGGTTCGCAGCGCGTCGAGTGGACTTCGAACCAGACGTCGCTGCGGCTCTCGACGCAGGCCTCGCGCTGGGTGCTGTCGATCTCCTCGAGGCTCTCGATTTCCAGGCGGCACTCAAGAAGGCGTGCGACGCGATGTTCGCGGAGGTGGACGCCGTGATCACCCCCACTGTCGGGACGGAGCCGCCGCCGCTCGGTGCAACATCGATGGTGCTCGGCGGGCGGGAGATGTCGACCCTGTCGGGCCTCAACGCCTTCACCGTCCAGGCCAATCTCCTCGGTGCACCGGGACTCGCCGTGCCCGCAGGGCTCACCGCCGGCGGCATGCCCGTGAGCATGCACATCATGTCGGCGCCCGGCGCCGACGCCCTGGCACTCGCCATCGGCCGCGCCTTCGAAAAGCGGACCGACTGGAACTCCCTGTTCCCTCCACTCTAAGAGCCCCAGCTGTCAGACCTCGACGAGAACTCCCCGCAACACACACTTCACAAGGAGAAATTCCGTGCCAGAAAAACCGAGGGTCTTCACGGAAAAGGCGGTCAGAGCGCTATTTGACTACGCCGACACCAGAGTCACCGACGAGCGCCTGTCCGCCAAGCTCGCTGACTACACACCGCTGCTGGAGATCGCGAACACCGAACCGTTCCAGCCTCTCGGCGAGACCGCACCCGCGACCGCCTTCAACGCAGAGTGGGAGTGACGACCATGGAACCGTACGAACTCAGTTTCACCGAGGCGTCAGATCTGATCGCCGCCAAGGAACTGTCCCCGGTCGAGCTCACCGAGTCCGCGCTCAGGCGGATCCGCGAGGTCGAACCGGATATCCACGCCTACGTCACGATCACCGAGGAACTGGCACTCTCGCAGGCCAGGGCGGCAGAGAAGGAGATCGTCGCCGGGAAGTACAAGGGCCCGCTCCATGGCATCCCGCTCGGGGTCAAGGACCTCTACGACACCGAGGGGATCCTCACCACGTCGAGTTCGCAGGTCCGCGCGGACCACGTGCCGGATGCCGACAGCGCCAGTGTGCAGAAGCTCACCGCGGCCGGCATGGTGGTCGTGGGCAAGACCCAGACGCATGAGTTCGCGTTCGGTGCGACGACGCCGAACACCAGGAACCCCTGGAACACCGCGACGGTCCCCGGTGGATCGAGTGGAGGCTCGGGAGCCACGATCGCGTCCGGCGGCGTGACCGTCGCGCTCGGGTCCGATACCGGGGGGTCGATCCGCATCCCCGCGTCGGTCTGCGGAACAGTCGGTATCAAGCCGACCTATGGACGTGCCCCGCGGGTGGGAGTCGCGTCGCTCTCCTGGTCCCTGGATCACGTCGGTCCGCTCACCCGAAACGTCCGCGAAGCCGCGCTCGTCATGGCGGCGATGTCCGGTTATGACAGGCGCGATCCCGCGAGCGTCAACAAGCCTGTACCCGACTGGACCTCCGACCTCGGCGGGTCGGTAAAGGGGACCCGGATCGGCATCCCGACGAACTTCTACAACGAGCGCGTGCAGTCCGAGATATGGGAGGCCTCGATGGCCGCCGCGAGCGTGCTGGAAGATCTCGGCGCGGAGCTTGTGGAGGTCGAGATACCGCTCGCGGACAAGGTGCTGTCCACCGCGTGGACCATCATGCTCGCCGAGGCGAGCGCCTACCACCAGGAGGCACTGCGAAAGACCCCAGACCTCTTCACGGACGAGGTCCTGACCCTCCTCGAGGTCGGCGAGGGTGTCCTGGCGACGAGCTATATCAACGCCTTGCGGACCCGGACGCTCATGCAGCAGGGGTGGCGCGAGATGTACAACGACATCGACGTGCTCCTGGCGCCGACGATCCCCGGGCCGGCCGTGAGCGCCGACCACCCGTTCTTCGAATGGGCGCCGGACGACATCGAAGGCGCGACGACCGCCTACAGTCGCGTCTGCGCACCGGGCAACCTCACCGGCCTGCCGGCCCTCTCGATGCCCGTCGGTTACACGGCCGAGGGCGGACTACCGCTCGGCGCCCAGCTGATCGGCAAGCCGTTCCGTGAAGGGGACGTGCTGCGCGTGGCGTCGGTCTACGAGACCGCGACCGACCACATCGGCACCCTGGCACCTCTGAGAGCGGCCTCATGAGAACCATCGGGGATCTGGCGTTCTCGGAGCTCACCGAGGTCGCGGAACTCATCCGCGGCCGTCAGGTCAGCTCGGTGGAGCTGACCGAGGGAATCCTGCAGCGCATCGAAGCGTATGACGGCCGGCTCCGGAGCTATGCGACGGTCACCGCTGAATCTGCCCTCGAGGCCGCGCGCGCCGCCGATGCGGAGATCGCGTTGGGGAGGTACCGCGGTCCGCTCCACGGGATACCGGTCGCGGTCAAGGACCTCTGCTACACGGCGGACACCCCTACCGCGGCCGGCGGCACGATCCACGCCGACTTCGTGCCCCCGTGCGACGCCACGGTCGTGCGGAGATTGAAGGAGGCGGGCGCCGTCATCACCGGGAAGCTGCGCATGACCGAGGGCGCTTACGCCGAGCATCATCCGTCGCTGCCGACCCCGGTGAACCCGTGGGACGCTGGTACCTGGACCGGGTCGAGCTCGAGTGGTTCGGGCGTCGCCACGGCGGCGGGACTCTGCTACGCCTCGCTCGGTTCGGACACCGGTGGCTCGATCCGACTGCCCTCCGCGCAGAACGGCGTGACAGGCATTAAACCCACCTGGGGGCGGGTGAGTCGATACGGCATCTTCGAACTGGCCGAGAGTCTCGACCACATCGGGCCGATGACGCGAAGTGCCCGGGATGCGGGAGTGGTGCTGTCCGCGATCGCCGGAGAGGACCCACACGATCCGACCGCGGTGCCGGACGCGGTGCCGGACTACGCTGCAGACCTGCGACTCGACCGGGCCCCCAGCGTGGGAATCGACTGGGAGCTCACGGCGACCTTCGATCCGCCGACCCAGGCGATGCTGACCGAGGTTGTCAACATCATCGAGGCCCTGGGGTGGGGCGTCTATCCCATCGAACTCCCCGACTTCGCGGGCATCAGTGCGGACTGGGAGAGGATGTGCGCGGTGGAGACGGCCGCGGCGCACGCGGCGACGTACCCGGCTCGGGCGGGCGAATACGGCCCGGCACTGGCGCATCTCATCGACCTCGGGCTCGAACTCAGCGCGGTCGAGTACCAGGCGTTGCTGTCGCGGCGGCGAGCCTTCACCGGGCGACTTAAACGAATTTTCCACGATGTCGATCTCATTCTGCTGCCCGGCGCGGGTCTGGCGTCCCCCACGACCGACACGATGGCGTCGCTCGGCACCTCGCCTGAGCTCCTGGCGGGCCTTCTGGTGCCGACGGCTCCTCTGGACATCAGTGGTACGCCGACCATCACGCTCCCCGGTGGATTCACGGAGAGGGGAACGCCGATCGGATTCCAGCTGTGCGGTGGTGACTTCTCCGAGCAGTTGCTGATCCGCGCCGCGCATGCCTTCCAGTCGGCGACAGGCTTCCACAAGAAGACCCCCGTGTTGAGGGACTCAGCGAAGGCAGTGGCGTGAGACCCACCCGTATCGGAACTGCTTGATCACGCCGCTGCGGCGAGGAGGTCGTAGATATCCCCAGGTGACCCCACGAGATGAATCGGAATATGCCCACACACTCACATGAGCGGATCACCCCTGTTCGACTCCTCGCTCTCGCCGTGTTCTGTGGGATATCCGCGAGCACCGTCTATATACCCCAGGCACTGCTCACCGCCATCTCGTCAGATCTCGGCGTGTCACATCAGACGTCGAGTGTGATCGCAGCGAGCACGCTGTTCGGCTACGCGGCCGGGATTCTCTTCCTCGTCCCGTTCGGCACTCGGGTCCGGTCGTCGACGCAGGTGGCGGTGCAGGCGGTAGTGCTCGCTGCGGCACTTTTGTGCGCTGCACTGTCCCAGAGCGCCACAGCGGCGACGGCGGCGTTCTTCGCGGTGGGGGTGTTGGGGAACCTCGCGCAGGTCATCATCCCGGCGGCAAACAGGATGTGCGCCCCCGAGAAGCGTGGGGTGACCAACTCGGTCCTCGTCGGGGCCTTGCTCGTCGGACTGTTCGGCGGCAGGGCACTCGCCAGCGTGTCGGCGGATTGGATCGGGTGGCGATGGACCATCGTCGGGTGTGCGCTCCTGGTCGTGCTGACCCTCCCTACGACTCTGTGGGCGCTCGGTCGTGCTGTCCTGCCGGTCGGCAGCCCACTGTCGCACTTGGCTCTGGTCTCTGCAGCGCTCAGGAGTGCCCGCGGCAATCCGGTTCTCCTCAGGGCAGCCTTCACCCAGTCGCTGGTGCTCGGAGCATTCAACTCGATCTGGGCGGTGATGGTCCTGCATCTCACCGGCCTCCCGCTGTTCTGGTCGGTGACCCAGGCCGGCCTACTGGGACTTGTCGGCCTGGTGGCGGGTCTGCTCACCCCCTGGTCGGGTCGAATGATCGATCGGTACGGAGCCCGCCGGATGACTGGCCTGTTCCTCACGGTCCTCCTGCTCTCGTCCTCGGCGATTTACGCAACCCATAGCTCCCCTGTGCTCTTCGGAGTGGTGCTCTTCTTCTCGACGTGGGCGACACAGTCCGCGCTGTCCGGAAACCAGGTGCAGGCCCTGTCCACCTCGCCCGATCACTCTGCGCAGCTCAACACCGCCTTCAGCTTCATCGTGTTCTTCATCGGAGGATTCGGCGGGGTACTCGGCCCGTTCACGTTCACGATGGGGGGCATCTCCGCAGTAGCTGTGCAGGTGACAGCGCTGGCGTTCCTCGCCCTCCTCGTCTGGCGGTTCGGGCCGCGTGTGCGGGGCTGACTCAGCAGGGTGTCACCGCCACCCCGGCGGTCATCCACAGGCACTGCTCATCCACAGTCCGGCCCTTCGGAAGGGGTTTCCGGAACCCAGCGGAGGAGGCCGTCTCGCAGAGTGAGCAGCATGAGCGCACTCACCCCGATCCGGACCCGGACCGCAGCCAGGCTGGGCCCCGCCGCGCAGAACCCGTGTGAGCTGCCCCCGGGGCCGTTGACCACCGCTGAACTGGCCGCGGCCGTGCCTGATGCACGGGACCGCGGTCGGTACGTCCGGATCTGGAACGGGTTCTACCGGCGGGACGACCAGGTCGACGACCTCCGGCTGCGGAGCGTGGCGCTGGCGCGGACCTGGCCCGAGGGGGTGCTGCGCGGGCGTAGCGCAGCACTGATGTGGGGCGACGACTCGGCTCCGCCAGATGCGCCGCCCGAGATCTGGCTGCCGGCCACCCGTCGGTCCCGCGCGGGGCGGGTGTACCGCTACGGCGCGATGCCA
>NZ_JAALDX010000261.1:0-5467 GCF_014145095.1 Dietzia sp. SLG310A2-38A2
GGCTGCCGGTGGCCCCGCCGTGGCGGGGTCGATCCGGCTCGTCGCGGTCACCTGCATCGGTCAGTTCTGCTCCGCGGCGGCGATGATGTCCGGGACCACGTTGTCGAGCGCCCAGGGCAGGCTGAGCGGCGACGCGGCCGAGATGGACAGCACCTGCTGCTCGTCGGTCTGCACCACCATCCGGCCCGCCTCGATCGCGGGGATGCGACCCAGCAGCGGGTCCGCTTCGATCGCGGCGCGCACGTCAGGCGACGCCGCGTAGGTGACCAGGATGTCCGAGACGAGCTCATCGGCCCGCTCGGGCGACCAGGTCACGGCGAACTGGTCGGCGGCCCCGGTCGAGGCCTCGGCGATCACGGGGGCCTGCACCATCCCCAACTGTTCGAGGAATCGCGGTCGGTTGTCCACGTCGGTGAAGGCGTAGATCTTCTCGGCCGCGTCCGGATCCACCGTCCCGTAGATGAAGGTGGTCCCCCGGACGCCCGGGTGGTCGTCGGCGACCTGTGCGATCCGGTCCTCCACCTCGTCGATGAGCTCCTCAGCTCGCTCCGAGCGGCCGAGTGCCTCGCCGATGAGGCGGGTCGAGTCCTGCCAGGGGGTGCCGAAGGCCACGTCGCCCTCGGGCATCGCGATGGTGGGGGCGATCTTGGAGAGGGTCTCGTATTCCTCGGCGGTCATCCCGGAGTAGGCACCCAGGATGACGTCGGGCTGGAGCGCGGCGATGGCCTCGGTGTTGATGCCGTCCGTCTCCGAGTACAGCTCGGGCATCTCGCCGCCGACCGATTCCAGCTCGGCGTCGAACCAGTCGGTGGATCCACCGGCGTTGCCGCCGAACGAGTTCCTCGGCATGCCCACGGGCACCACCCCCAGCGCCAGCGAGACATCGGCGTTGACCCAGGAGATCGTGGCCACCCGTTGCGGCGGTTCGGTGATCTCCGTCTGCCCGTACGCGTGGGTGATGGTGCGGGGGAAGTCCCCGTCGCGCTCGACGTCGGTCGCTGCGGCCGAGTCCTGCGATCCACCCACCGAGCCCGTCGTGCACCCGGCCAACACCGCCAGTGTCGCGATGAGCGCGGCCACGAGCAGTACGACCCGTGCGCGATCAGGGGCGTCGACCGGACGGACACGGGATCGGACGGTGGGTGAACTCATGTGGTCTCCGAGTGGGATCAAAGCCGCTTAGGCTTGGCTTACCTTAACGGAGCAACAGTAGAGCGGCGCGGCGAAGGAACGCAAGACCGTATTCCCACATTCCCACATCACCTGGGCCACAACGTGATTCATGTCACCCTAGTGTTGATTAGGCTAGCCTACCCTCATAGCGTTCGCCGGTACCCACGTCCGCGATCAGTTCGGAGCACCTGTGAACGAACACCTGTTGAACCACCGAAGCCGGAAGGACCACGCCGCCGCCCTGGCCGCGGCGACCGCCGAGGTCGGTCGATACCTCGACGGTCGTACCACCCCGCGCTCGTCCGCCTCTCCCGCCCATCTCGCGGCGCAGACCGCGGCAGTGGATCTGTCGACCCCGCTGGGAACGCTCGACAAGGCCATGGTGGAGGTGCGAGGTCTCTACCTCGACCACGCCGTCGGGTACCACCACCCCCGCTACCTCTCGCACCTCAACTGTCCGGTCACCATCCCCGCGCTCGCCGCCGAGACGCTCGCCACCTCCGTCAACACCGCCGTGGAGACGTGGGACCAGGGAACCTCGGCGTGCCTCATCGAGCAGAAGCTCGTCGACTGGGTCGCCGACCTGATCGAGTTCGACCGGCCGGCCCAGGTCACGCCGGACGGCGTGTTCACCACCGGCGGGTCGCAGTCCAACCTCCAGGGGCTCTTCACCGCACGCGAGGATCGACTCGCCCGCCCCGGCCCCGGGGGGACCACGCCCGCGGACCGCTGCGCGCGTCTGTCCCGACTGCGGATCGTCACCGGCGAGCACGCACACCTCAGCGTGGTCAAGGCCGCGCGACTGCTCGGTCTGGCCCCGGACGCCGTGATCATCCTCCCCGGGGACGGCGACCGCATGGACCCCGCCACCCTCGACCGGGCCCTGGCGTCCGTGGCGGACGCCGGTGACGAGGTCGCGGCCGTCGTCGCCCTGGCCGGGACCACCGACCACGGCGCGATCGACCCGTTGCGTGAGGTCGGACTGGTCTGTCGCCGTCACGACGTCTGGTTGCACGTGGACGCCGCCTACGGCGGCGGGTTGCTGGTCTCCCCCACCCGCCGCGATCTGCTCGACGGGATCGGGCTGGCCGACTCGGTGACCGTCGACTTCCACAAGACCTTCTTCCTGCCGGTGGCCGCGTCCGCACTGCTCCTGCGAGACCGCTCCGGCTTCCGTCACTCCACCGTCAGCGCCGACTACCTCAACCCCGCGGACGGTGACGACCACGCCGTGGACAAGTCCCTGCAGACCACCCGCCGCTTCGACGCGTTGAAGCTCTGGATGACGCTGCGCGTCCTCGGCGCCGACGGGATCGGCCGCATGCTCGACGACGCGATCGACGTGGCCCGGCGGATCGGTCGGACCATCGACTCCGAGCCCGACCTCGAGCTGGTTCGCAGGCCGGCGCTGTCGACCGTCCTGTTCCGGCCCCGGCCGGAGGCCTGTGACCCAGACGAGTCCGACGCCCTGGTCCGTCCCGTGAGGGACGCGCTGTTCGCCGAGGGGCGCTCGGTGGTCGCGGCGACGGTGGTGGACGGCCGGCCGTGCCTCAAGCTCACGATCCTGGACCCGGAGCTGTCAGACCAGGACGTGGCGGCCGTGCTCGCCGATGTCCGGGAGGCCGCCCGGTACCTGGCCGACGGGATGCGCCAGGCCACCACCGCGGCGGTGCTGTCATGAGCGGGAAGATCCACGACCTGCTGGGGGTGGGCATCGGTCCGTTCAACCTCGGGCTGGCGTGTCTGGCCGAACCGCTGGAGCTCGACGCCGTCTTCCTCGACGCCCGCGAGGGCTTCGCGTGGCACCACGGACTCATGTTCGACGACGCGACCATCCAGGTGCCCTTCCTGGCCGATCTGGTCACGCTGGCCGACCCCACCTCGCGGTACTCGTTCCTGTCGTATCTCAAACAGGTGGGCCGGTTGTATCCGTTCTACATCCGCGAGAACTTCCAGCCCCTGCGCGCGGAGTACGACGCGTACTGCCGCTGGGCCTCTGAGCGGGTGGGCGGACTCCGGTGGGGACGGCAGGTGGTCGACGTCCGACGCGAGACGGCTCACGGAGCCGGGGGCGGGCCGCCCGGGGAGAACGGAGGGACCGACGACGAGGACGGGCCCGTCTACCGGGTCACCGCCATCACCTCCGACGGCACGGAGACCTTCCGCGCACGGCACCTGGCACTGGGGATCGGCACCACCCCGTGGTCGCCTGTCGACACGACCTCACTCGACGGCGGCTCCCCACACGGTGGCCGACGCGTGGCGCTGCACGCCGCCGACTACCTGCACCGGCGCGAGCAGCTGCTCGGGCTGGACTCGGTGACCGTCGTGGGCAGCGGCCAGTCAGCCGCCGAGATCTACCACGACCTGCTGGCGGCGTCGGGGCATTCCGGCCCCCGCGTGGACTGGATCACCCGGTCCCCCCGGTTCTTCCCCATGGAGTACACCAAACTCACCCTGGAGATGACCTCCCCGGAGTACATCGACCATTTCCACGGACTCGGGGCCGGGAAGCGGGACCGGCTGCTGCGCGACCAACGGTCCCTTTACAAAGGCATCGATGCCGAGCTGATCAACGAGATCCACGACCTGCTCTACCGCCGGTCCGCCCACGGACAGGACACCGGGTTGCTGGTGGCCGCGACCACACTGGAGGGAGCCACGGTCGACGGCGCAGGGATCCGACTGGACCTGCACTGCGACGACACCGAACGGGCCTGGCAGCACCACACGGACGGCCTGGTGATGGCCACCGGCTACTCTCCCACCACTCCGCGGTTCCTCGATGGGATCGCCTCGGAGATCGACTGGGAGGAACCCCGACCCGAGCAGGCCCGCGAGGGCCGGCCCCGTCGCTACCGCGTGGCGCGGGACCACACCATCGACCTCGCACATCGGCGTGTCCACGTGCAGAACGCCGAGGAGCACACCCACGGTCTCAGCGCCCCGGACCTGGGGATGGGGGCGATGCGCAACAGCATCATCCTGCGGTCCGTCACCGGTCGCGAGGTCTACCCCGTCGAGTCACGCATCGCGTTCCAGCGGTTCGGCGCCCCGGCCGATGAGTCCCGCCCCGCCCGGGAGACCGACCAGGCCCGACCCGACACGTCCACCGAGCGCCGCACGCCCGCCGACCAGCAGGCCCAGGAGGCCCGATGAACCATCACACCGTCAGTACCCCCGCCGGACTCGTCTCGCTCTCACCCCTGTCTGCGGATCCCGCCACCGTCGGGACCCTCCACGCCTGGCTGTCACACCCCGGGTCGGCGTACTGGGGCATGCGGCACATGGCGCCCGACCAGATCTCCGCGTTCTTCCGCGACTGGCAGGGCAGCCCACACCGGCAGCTCCACATGGTGCACATCGACGGACTCCGGGTGGGCCTTGCCGTGTTCTACGACCCGGCCGCGGTCGAGCTCGACGGCAGGTACCCCCACGAACCCGGGGACCTGGGGATGCACCTCCTGGTCGCCCCGTCGCGGACGCCCGTGCCGGGCACCACGGCCGCCGTGATCGGCGCGATCTGCGAGACCGCCTTCGGTCCGCTGGGTGCCCGACGCGTGGTGGTTGAGCCGGACATCCGCAACACCGCCGTTCACCGGCTCAACTCCCGGGCCGGGTTCCGGGAGGACGGGCCGCTGGAGCTCGCCGACAAGACCGCCCTGCTCTCCTTCTGCGATCTCGGAGACTTCCGGGGTTCCGAGATCGGCCGGACCACACGGGCCGTGTCGTCGTCCCCTCCGTCGGCCTGCGCCGTACCCCACGCGCACCTCACCGGCCACGCGATGCGGCGGGCCCAACGTCGCCTGTGTGCCAAGGCCCTGTCCGAGTTCTCCCACGAGCGACTCGTCTCGCCACAGCCCACTGCGAACCCGGACGTGTACGAGGTGCGTGCGGGTGAGGAGAGGTGGCTGTTCCGCGGGCGGATGCTGCCCCTGGAGCACTGGGTGGTGGACGAGGGGTCATTACGCCGGGAGGTCGCCGGTGAGCCGGTCGAGCCCGACGCCCTGGCCCTCATCACCGCGCTGGCCCCGGTGCTCGGGATCCCCGGGTCACTCGTGGGCGTCTATCTGGAGGAGATCGCCGCGACCCTCGGGTCCGCCGCGTTCTGCCTGCACCACCGCGCCCGCCCCGTGCAGGAACTCGCCGACGCCGACCTGCAGGAGGTCGAGGGCGCGATGACCGAGGGGCACCCCGGTTTCGTGGCCAACAACGGCCGCATCGGGCTGGGGCTGACCGACCGGCACCGCTATACCCCGGAGGCGCCCGCGACCGTTCGGCTGGTGTGGCTGGA
>NZ_JAALDX010000261.1:5536-13943 GCF_014145095.1 Dietzia sp. SLG310A2-38A2
CCTCGCTACCGTGGCCGGTCTCGACGAGGAAGCCCTCTACCTGCGCGAGTTCGGCCGTGCCGCCCTCGATCGATGTGCCGAACGGCTCCGCGACCTGGGCCTCGACCCCGGTGGGTACCGCCTCCTGCCCGTCCATCCGTGGCAGTGGGAGCACAAGATCGCCGTGGCGTTCGGCCCCGACCTGGCACGACGGGACCTGGTGTTCCTGGGCGAGTCCGACGACGAGTACCGCCCGCAGCAATCGGTACGCACCTTCTTCGACGTGACCCACCCCGAGCGCGGCTACGTCAAGACCGCGCTGGCGGTGCAGAACATGGGCTTCACCCGAGGCCTGTCGCCCAGATACATGCGCGACACCCCCGCGGTCAACGAGTGGGTGGCCGGGCTGGTGGCCGGGGATCCCGTACTCCGTGCCCTGGACTTCGAGATCCTGCGCGAGGTCGCGGCCGTCGGCTACACCGGCGACGCCTACCACCGGGCTGCCCGATCCGGGGTCTCCGACGAGGGACCGCACACCAAGATGATCGCCGCCCTGTGGCGGGAGAGCCCCGTACCGCGACTGGCGGAGGACGAGCGCGCGTTCACGTTGGCGTCGCTCTTACATGTCGACCTGCACGGGCGCCCCCTCGTCGTCGAACACCTGGAGCGGTCAGGATCGGACGCCCGCACGTGGCTCCGCGCGCTGCTCGACGCCTACGTTCTCCCGGTGGCCCGCTGTCTGCTCGCGCACGGGCTGGTGTTCATGCCCCACGGGGAGAACGTGATCGTGGTGGTCGGCCCGGACCACCTGCCGCGTCGGGTGCTGTTCAAGGACATCGGGGAGGAGGTGGCGGTGGTGACCGACAGACCGCTCCCCGAGGGGATCGAGAGGATCCGGCACGTCGTGGACGCCGAGACGGCAGCGTTGAGCATCCACACCGACGTGATGGACGGGGTACTGCGTCACCTGGCCGCGATCCTCGACGAGTCCGGGGTCCTGCCGGCCTCGGAGTTCTGGGACGAGACCCGACGGTGCCTGCTGGCGTTGGCAGTCGGCGACGGCGAGGGCGAGGGCGGCAGCGAGGGCGAGAGCGGCGGCGAGGGCGGCGGCGACCGTGGAGCGGTCGCCGAGGCGACATGGGAGTCGCTGTTCGCGCCGCGGTTCCGGCACTCGTGCCTCAACCGCCTCCAACTGCGCGACACCCGGCAGATGGTCGATCTGACGGATCAGGCAGGCTCGCTGCAGTTCGCGGGCACCCTCGTCAATCCCCTCGCACCGAGCCCGACCGGCCCCGCGGGTCCCGCAAGTCGCACAAGTCGCGAAGAGCGCACGAGTCGCGAAGAGCGTTCCGAACACGTCGGCCGAGAAGCAGGTGTGCGGAACGCTCTTATCGATGACGGAGCCCGCAGCGTGTCGTAGCGTCACTGGGATGAACGGGCGGGAACTCCAGAAATGTGCGGCGATGCGGGCACGCGAACTACCGGCGTCGACCCTGGAGTTCCCGTTCGGACCGGACGTCGACGTCTACAAGGTCCGCGGCAAGGTGTTCATGATCCACACCGTGGTCGACGACGAGCCCCTCGTGGTGATCAAGGCATCACCCTCCGACGGCCTCGCCCTACGTGACGCGCACGCGGACATCACCCCCGGCTACCACATGGACAAGAGGCACTGGATCTCACTGCACCCCGGAGGGAGCCTCAGCCCCGACATGGTCGAGGAGCTGGTCACGGAGTCCTACCGACTCGTGGTGGCCGGGCTCCCCAGCGCGCAGCGACCGGTCGAGCCGCACGCCTTCGGGCGCGGTCAGCGCTGATCCGGCTCAGTTCTCCGGAACGATCTCCGGCGACACCTCGGGCGACACCGAGGACCCGGTGATCGAGCCGAGTCGCTCCTCGCCCAGCGAACCCTCCACGACGTCGGTCGCCGAGTCCGTGTTGACTGCTCCGGCCAGCGAGTCGCCCACCACGGGCACCCCGCCGATGACGGCGTCGACCGACCCCGGGACGTCGCCGCGCATCAGGAAGTCGACTGACTCCGCGACGGGCTTGACGACCATGCACACGACCCCGATGGGCGGCAGCGGGATGCCCGCCAGGTTGGCCGCCGCGCCGGCCACGGTGCCGACGCCACAGACGGCGCTGGCGACGGAACCGACCGGACCGGAGGTGTAACCGGGCAGCGAACCGGTGACGGAGGCCGGAAGCAGGTCGCCGGCAGAGCCGAGGCCACCGCCGGTGTCCGCATCGGTATCCGTTCCGGCGGACCCGGTGAGCGACGACGAGTCGAGGGCGCCCGACGACAGGCCGTCCGCGCTCTGTGCTGCGGCGGCGCCGGTCGAGAAGACGAGAAGTGCGGCGGCCAGCGCACCGGCGCAGGCGATGGATCTGGTCACAGTGATCTCCGAGCATGACGGGGGCGCGAGCCCCTCGGCGGATTTACGATTCTTGAGTCCATCACATATCCGTGATGAGCGGGGCAGTGTTACGTCACGACCACCACGTCGTCACGTCACGACCGCCTCGCCCTGATGCCGTCCGCCCGCACGGCGCCGGTCCGCACCGTACGCGGACGCGATGAGGGAGAGTGGAGCCATGACCGGGATCCCGACCACCCCCGCCGCTCACTCGCTTGCCGACGTCATGCCGTCGATCGCCGCCGCCCTGGGCGTCGACCTCCGCAACCCCCTGGCTCTCCCGCCCACGCGGGATACCGTGCTCGTCCTCGTCGACGGCCTCGGCGCCGAACTCATCCGGCAGCACGCCGAGGTCGCCCCCACACTCTCGGCGATGGCCACGCGCATGATCTCCGCGGGATTCCCCGCCACCACGGCCACGAGCCTGACCAGCCTGGCGGTGGGAGCGCCGTGCTCCCGCCACGGGATCGTCGGCTACAGCTTCGCCCTGCCGGACGAAGGCGCAGACACCCCCACCGTCTTCAACTCGCTGCGGTGGACCACGGGTTCCGCGGAGGGACCCTCCGCGCTGGACCGGTTCCCTCCCCGTGAGGTGCAGGTGCTGCCGAGTCTGCTCGAACTGCTCACCGAGGAGGGGGTCGACGTCACCTACGTCATGCGCGAGGACTTCCGGGCATCCGGACTCACCCGCGCCGCGTTCCGGGCGGAGGGCGAGTACCGCCCGGCGATCTCACTGCAGGAGATCCGCGAGGCAGTACTCGATGTCGTCGCCGCTCCCTCGCGCTCCCGACGGTTCGTCTACTCCTATTTCGGCGACCTCGACCTCATCGGGCACATTCACGGTCCGGGCTCCCCGGAATGGGTCCAGTCGTTGCGCGAGGTGGACGCCTTCGTCGCCGACCTGGCGACAGATCTGCCCCCCGACTGCGGGATGCTCGTCACCGCCGACCACGGCATGGTGGCCGCGGAGACCGTGATCGATATCGATGCCACCCCGTCGCTCTTCACGGACGTCGAGGCGGTCGCCGGCGAGGCCCGGGTACGGCACGTACACGCGCGGGCCGGGTCGGAATCGGCGGTGTTGGCCGCCTGGCGCGAGGAGTTGGCGGGGCACGCGCGGGTGCTGAGCCGGGAACAGGCACTGGACGAGCAGTTGTTCGGGCCGGGCCGGGAACATGCGGACCGTCTGGGTCACGTCATCGCGGTCGCCACCGGCGGCGTCGTCCTCGCCCGCACCCACCACGAGAAGATGGAGTCGACCCTCCTCGGCCACCACGGGGCCAATACCGCGGCAGAACAGCACATCCCACTCATCCTGCGGTGATCCGCCGGTGCGCCCCGATCTCAGGACCCGAGCAGGACCTGCGTGAAGTCCTGCTCGTCGGGGTGGTCGAGCATCTCCTCCATCCGCTTGCGGTCGAAGGGCCACAGATCGATCTCACCGCCGGCGGTCTGGTACCAGGACGTGCACCCGGTGTTCCACACCGTCGGCCCCATCGCCGCGCCCACCGCGCGGGCGAATTCCGCGGTCGCCCGCTCGGTCACCTCGACCGCGTCGAACTGACCGACCCTCCATCGCTCGATCCACTGCGCGATGTATCGCGAGGTGAGCTCTGCCGAGTACTGCAGTGGGATCGACCCGGTCGGCGAGTTGGGGCCGAGAACGGTGAAGAGATTGGCGAATCCCGGGATCGCGGTCATCCGGTAGGCGCGCGGACCGGCCGACCAGGCCTCCTCGAGACCCAGTCCGTCGCGCCCGGTGATCCGCATGGGGCGCATGTACTCGTGGGTGCGGAAACCCGTGGCCAGCACGATCACGTCGACCTCGTGGTGGGTGCCGTCGGCGGTACGGATGCCGGTGGGTGTCACCTCGGAGATCGGACCCGTGACCAGCTCGGCGTTGGGGGCGGTGATGGCGCGGTAGTAGGTGCCCGAGACGACCTGCCGCTTGCACAGTGGTTCGTAGTCGGGGGTCAACTCCTCACGGAGCCGACGGTCGCGGACCTGCCGGCGGAGACTCGACCGCGCGTACGCCTGCACCGCTCGCCGACGCCAGGTCGGCTTGAGGACCACGTCCGCCAGGATCCCCGAGGCCCACAGGGCCGTGGCGTACAGCCTCCGCTGCAGTCCGGGCGCCCGACGGAGCAGGGCGGTGAGAGGTGCGGGCTGCCGGACACCCATCGGCGCCCAGAGGATCCACTGAGGGGATCGGGCGAAGTGCAGTAGCCGCGACGCCTGCGGCTGCAGGGCGGACACGATCTGTACTCCCGTGGAGCCGGAGCCGATCACCCCGACCCTCGTCCCACCGGTCTCCAGCCCGGGATCCCAGCGGGCGGTGTGGACGACCGGGCCGGTGAACGACTCGAGTCCGTCGATGCGGGGCACATACGGGTGGTGCAACACCCCGGTGGCGCACACCACGAAGTCCGCGTGGAGTGTCTCCCCCGCTGCCGTCGACAGTGTCCAGGAGGCAGACCCGTCGCTGTAGACGGCATCCGTCACCTCGGTCCCGAGCCGCACCCATCCGTCCAGCCCGCAGCGCTCGACCACGTCCCGGTGGTAGCGCTGGATCTCCTCCCCCGATGCCCAGACGCGTGACCAGTCGGCCTTGGGGGCGAACCCGAACTGGTAGAGCTGCGAGGGGACGTCGCACGTCAGGCCCGGGTAACGATTCCAGTGCCACACCCCGCCGACATCGGTGCCCTTCTCGCAGATCGTGACGTCGGTCAGCCCGGCCTGCTTGAAGGTGTGGGCGGCGGCGATCCCCGCGACGCCCGCGCCGATGATCACTACGCGGGGCTGGCGGAGGTCGGTCACCGTTCCAGGTCTACCGCCTCGGGGCCGACGCCGCCCGCGAACGTGGTCCACCGGGCGGCGCCCTCCACCCCGCCGCGCGACCGGATGCGACGACCAGCGCAGCCTCGTAGCGTCGCTGATATGCGTGAGCGCGCATGACACGATCAGCGAGAGGAGCCTGCCATGAAGGCGGTCACCTGGCACGGCAAGCGCGACGTCCGCGTGGACGAGGTACCCGATCCCAAGATCGAGGATCCCACCGACGCGATCGTCAGGATCACCAGCACGAATATCTGCGGGTCCGACCTTCACCTGTACGAGGTGCTCGGGCCCTTCATGAACGAGGGCGACATCCTCGGCCACGAGCCGATGGGGATCGTCGAGGAGGTGGGGTCCGGTCTCACCGACCTCACACCCGGCGACCGTGTGGTGATGCCGTTCCAGATCTCGTGCGGCCACTGCTACATGTGCGACAAGGGCCTCAACACCCAGTGCGAGACCACCCAGGTCCGTGACCAGGGTATGGGCGCGGCACTGTTCGGTTACTCCGAGCTGTACGGCAGCGTCTCCGGCGGTCAGGCCGAGTACCTGAGGGTGCCGCAGGCCCAGAACACCACCATCCAGGTGCCGCACGAGCACACCGACGACCGGTACCTGTACCTGTCCGACGTGCTGCCGACGGCCTGGCAGGCGGTCGAGTACGCACAGATCCCCGACGGCGGGACTGTCGTCGTCCTGGGGCTGGGACCGATCGGCGACATGGCCGCCCGGATCGCCGCCCACCGCGGGCACCGCGTCATCGGAGTGGACCCGGTCGCAGAGCGCCGGGCCCGGCAGGCGCACCGGGGTGTCGAGGTTCTCGACCCCTCCGAGCTCCCCGGTGAACTGGGCGACGTCATACGCGACATGACCGACGGCCGCGGGCCGGACTCGGTGATCGACGCGGTGGGAATGGAGGCGCACGGGTCCCCCGTCGCCACGGCGGCCCACGCGGCCGTGGGGATGCTCCCGAAGTTCCTGGGCAAGAAGATGATGGAGCACTCGGGCGTGGACCGACTCGCCGCGTTCTACTCCGCCATCGACATCGTGCGCCGCGGCGGGACCATCTCGCTGTCCGGCGTGTACGGCGGCACCGCCGACCCGTTGCCGATGCTGACGATGTTCGACAAGCAGCTCACGCTCAAGATGGGGCAGGCCAACGTCAAGCGCTGGGTGCCGGACATCATGCCGCTGCTCACCGATGCCGACCCGCTGGGCGTGGACGACTTCGCCACGCACCGGCTCCCGCTCGCGGACGCCCCCCACGCCTACGAGATCTTCCAGAAGAAGCAGGACGGGGCCGTGAAGATCGTCCTCACGCCGTGAGTCCGCGGACGGGCGGGATGCTGATGGGTAGGTTCCGGGCATGACCGAACTCTCCCGACTCCTGCTCGTCCGCCACGGACAGAGCGTGGGGAACATCGCCGACGACGCGGCCCGTGCCGCCGGAGCCCACCGCCTCGACCTGGACTACCGGGACGCCGACACCCCACTGTCTGACACCGGGTTCACGCAGGCGTCGGCTGTCGGCACGTGGCTCGGTGCGCTGCCGGACGAGCACCGACCCACGGTGTGGCTGACCTCCCCGTACCGGCGCGCGGCGGACACCGCCGCCGCCGCGCTCGAGGCAGCCCGGGTCGACGCCTCCCTCGTCACCGACGAGCGGCTGCGCGAGCGGGATCTGGGGATCCTCGACGGATTCACCGGACACGGGATCCGTGACCGCTTCCCGGAGGAGGCGGAGCGGCGCGACCGGATCGGGAAGTTCTACTACCGGCCCCCGGGCGGGGAGAGCTGGACGGACGTGGTCCTGCGCGTGCGCTACCTGCTCACCGATCTCCGTCAGCACTACGCCGGGGAGCGGTTGTGCGTCTTCAGCCACCAGGCGGTGATCATGGGGTTCCGGGTGGCGTTGGAGCAGATGGCCGAGCAGGACATCCTCCACGTGGACCGTGAGGACCCCCTGCCCAACTGCTCGGTCACCACGTACCGGCACGGCGGCGCGGCACTGGAACTCGAGCGGTACGCCGACACCACGGCCGTAGAGCGGGCCCGGGCGCCGAGGACCCGCGAGGGATCAGCGGCGGACGAGGACGCCCGGTGAACGCCCGTCCGGTGGACTCAGAGCCGGGCGACGACACGCCGTCGGAGAATGAGGAGGTCGTACTGACCTCCCACCGCCTCCGCGGGTGGTCCCTTCCCGCACCCGGCGGCGGCAAGGAGAGCCGGGGGCGGGTGCTCGTGGTGGGTGGCGGTCGTACGACACCGGGAGGGGTGCTCCTCGCCGCCGAGGCAGCGCTGCGCGCCGGGGCCGGAAAGCTCCAGATCGCCACCGCGTGCTCCGTCGCGCCGGGCCTGGCCCTGAGGATCCCCGAGTCGATGACGGTCGGGCTACCCGAGGACGACGAGGGCGAGCTGAGCCCCGCCGGTGCCGAGACCATCTGCGAGCTGGCGGAAGGGTGTGCCGCCGTCGTCATCGGACCCGGTCTCGGCCGCGCAGGGGTCGCCGAGGAGTTGCTCCGTCGCGTCGTCCCCGATCTCGACTCCACGCTGGTGCTGGACGCGCTCGGCCTTGCGTACCTGACCTCGAGTCCGGACGGGGTCGCCCACCTCGACGGGCGGTGTGTCCTCACCCCGAACACGCGAGAACTCGCGAGGACCCTCGACGTCCCCGAGTCCGAGGTCGAGGCCGACACCCCACGCCGGGTCACCGACCTCGCCCGGCGCACCCGGGCCGTGGTGGTGTCCGGGGCGGCCACGTCGTGGATCGCGTCGCCCGACGGCCGTCTGTGGCGGGACGAATCGGGCACCCAGGGTCTCGGGGTGTCCGGGTCGGGAGACGTCAAGGCCGGGGTCATCGCCGGGTTGCTCGCCCGGGGCGCGGAGCCCGCACAGGCCGCCGCCTGGGCCACCTTCGCCCACGGTCGGGCCGGTGAACGACTCGCCGTGCGGGTCGGGCCCACCGGTTTCCTCGCCCGGGAGCTGCTGTCGGAGGTCCCCCGGGTCATGGCTGAGCTCTCGTCCTAGGGGCCGTTCACCGCAGTTGACCGGGCGCGCCCGCGCGACCGGCTGCGTCTCGGCGCCGACACTGGCAGGCTCGGGTCATGAGTTCGACTGACAAGATCCGTGCCGAGAAGATCCGTTCCGCCATCGACGCCGCGACCGACCCGGGCCCA
>NZ_JAALDX010000261.1:14016-15935 GCF_014145095.1 Dietzia sp. SLG310A2-38A2
CGTGGACAAGCTCGGAGAATGGGACAGCCTGGGGGTGGACGAGATCGTCGAATCGGTCTGTGAGGCCTACGAGGCCCACTCGGGCGAGCCGCTGAGGCTGGCCGACGTGGACCCCTCCGACCCCGACACCGACACCCCCGCGATGCGGAACCTGCGATACGCCCGGGCGGCCCGCACCGCGATCATCGAGCTCGAGCGGGAGGGGGCGATCGTCGCGGTGGAT
Organism: Dietzia sp. SLG310A2-38A2; assembly: GCF_014145095.1. Classification (GTDB taxonomy): domain Bacteria; phylum Actinomycetota; class Actinomycetes; order Mycobacteriales; family Mycobacteriaceae; genus Dietzia. The sequence continues at coordinate 14,240 of NZ_JAALDX010000261.1, forward strand.
GAACACCCCGGCGACGCCGAGGCCGTCGACCTGACCGGCGAGCGGAACGAGGACGGCACAGTCGCCGACGACCATCACGACGACGAGGTCACCGCCACCAAGGAGACCACGGGCCCGGCCGGCCGGGAGTCCGGTGCCGACGAGATGGTGCTCAGTACCGGCCCGCGACCGCGGGGCCGGCGGTTCGCGCTCGCCGCTCGCTGAGGTCCCTGCTCAGAGCGAGGTCGTGGACTCCGGGTGGTCGGTCTCCTTGAGAGACTTCTGCGCTCCCCCGGAGAGCGTGGACTCCCCGAGCCTGGCCTCCCGGTAGCGGTCGGCCTGAGCCTGCGTGATGGCCTCACGGGCGCCGTCCTTGGCGTAGCAGACCGGCAGCCACGCCCCCTGGGAGTCCAGCCGCGCCACTATCCGCTGCCGCAGCCGGAACGGCTGGATGGAATCCGACCAGGCGACCAGCAGGTCCAGATCGGCCCCGCGGGCGTCCGGGAGCGAATCGGTGGCGCAGAAGTGTTGCACGCTGCGCCAGACGGCGAACTGGGCTCCGGTCACCGACAGCGGGTCCACGGTGGCCGCCCTGGGCGAGCGGGCCGAGCGGCTCCGGGCGGGCGTGCCGGGAGCCGGCCGCGGGGGCGGCGGCGAGGTGTTCTCCCCCGACTCCACGCGTCGGCGTGCCTCCGCCATCCGCTGCTGCCGTCGTTCCGCCGGCGTACTCTTCTCGCTCGTGTCCCAGAAGCCCGTCATGACATCAAACTTTACGCGGGTTCCGGCGGTCGACACCTCACCAGAACGGCCGGGTGGGGTGGACCTCACATATCCAGTCCGAGGTCCAGGACCGCCACCGAGTGGGTGAGCCCGCCGACGGCGAGGAAGTCGACACCACAGCGCGCGTAGTCGGCGGCGACGTCCAGGCCGAGGCCGCCGCTGGACTCCAGCAGGGTACGGGGCGAGATCGCGTTCCGTCGCTGCACGGCCATCTGCGTCTGCCAGACGGGGAAGTTGTCCAACAGGACCAGGTCGACTCCAGAGTCGAGCATGTGGTCGAGCTGCTCCAGGGAGTCCACCTCGACCTCGCAGGGCAGGTCCGGGAACCGCTCGCGTACGGCGGCCAGGGCCGGTATCACCCCGCCGGCGGCCACCACGTGGTTGTCCTTGACCAGGACCGCGTCTCCGAGGCCGAGGCGGTGGTTGACCCCGCCGCCACAGCGGACGGCGTACTTCTGCAGCAGGCGCATGCCGGGCATGGTCTTACGGGTGTCGCGAACGGCGCAGCCGGTTCCGGCGAGCTCGTCGACCCACGCCCGGGTCGCGGTCGCCACCCCGGAGAGGTGGCACACGAGATTGAGCAGGGTCCGCTCGGCGGTGAGCAGCCCGAGAGTCGGAGCGCTGATCTCGGCCACCACGTCGCCGGCCGAGACGCGGTCCCCGTCGCGGGCGAGGAGGGTGACCGAGTAGTCGTGACCGATCACCTCGGCCAGGACCATGTCGATCAACGGCAACCCGGCCACCACCCCGTCGGACCGGGTCGCGAGGCGGGCGGTGGCACGAGCGTCCGCGGGCACCGTGGCGAGCGAGGTGGCATCCGGGCCGTATCGCAGGTCCTCCTCGAGGGCGCGCCTGATCGCGGTCAGGGCGTCGGCACGGGTGTCGGGGTCGAAGTACTCGTCGTCGTCGTCGCCCCCGGGGGCCGGCGAGCCCACGC
>NZ_JAALDX010000262.1 GCF_014145095.1 Dietzia sp. SLG310A2-38A2
CCACCCGCGATCCCGCGGAGGCGCTCGAGATGCTCGGCGATGTCCAGCACGTCCTGGTCGAGGGCGGCCCCCGTCTGGCCGGGGCGTTCCTCGCCGCCGGGCTCGTCGACGAGGTCGAGGCCTACCTCGCCCCGATCGTGCTGGGGGACGGTCGGTCCGCCGTCCAGGATGCCGGGGTCGGCACGCTCGCCGGCGCCCACGGCTTCGACGTGCGCGAGACCGCGACCCTGGGACGTGACGTCTACCTCCGCCTGACCAGACGCACCACATGACCACATCCACGAGAGGACCACACTGATGTTCACCGGAATCGTCGAGGAGCTCGGCACGCTGGAATCGGTCGAGACCGTCGGGGACTCCGTGCGCCTGCGGATCCGCGGACCCCTCGTCACGTCGGACGCCCGTCACGGTGAGTCGATCTCCGTCAACGGCGTCTGCCTCACCGTCACGGAGTTCACCGCCGGAGAGGGCTTCGACGCCGACGTCATGGCCGAGACCCTCGACCGCACCGCCCTGGGTGCGCTGAGCCCCGGGGACCCGGTGAACCTGGAGCGGGCGATGCGGGCGGACGCGCGCTTCGGAGGTCACATCGTCCAGGGGCACGTCGACGGGACCGGCGCGGTGATCAGCAGGACCGAGCACGACCAGTGGCACGTGGTGCGCCTGTCGTTGCCGCAGGACCTGGCCCGCTACGTGGTGGAGAAGGGGTCGATCACGGTGTCGGGCACTTCCCTCACCGTCTCGGCGGTCAGTGCGCTCGACCAGACCGAACCGTGGTTCGAGGTCTCGCTGATCCCCACCACGCTGGAGGACACTATCCTGGGTGGCCTGACCCCGGGGGACGCGGTCAACCTCGAGGTCGATGTCCTGGCCAAGTACGTGGAGCGTCTCCTCGGCGGACGCGGTGGCCGGTCCCACTGACCGGATGCGCCATACTTGTGGCCGTGCCCGCGGCCGACGCCCGGGTTTGATGAGTACCGAGGAGAACCCGCAGCAGTGACCACCTTCGACGGCATCGACCGCGCCATCGCCGACATCGCGGCGGGACGAGCCGTGGTCGTGGTGGACAGCGAGGACCGAGAGAACGAGGGCGACCTGATCTTCGCCGCCGAACTCGCGACCCCCGAGCTCATGGGCTTCCTCGTGCGTTATTCGTCGGGGTACGTCTGCGTCGCACTCGAGGCCGAGGACTGCCTCCGCCTGGATCTGCCGCCGATGAGGGCGATCAACGAAGACCGGCACGACACCGCCTACACCGTGACCGTGGACGCCCGGACCGGTGTCTCGACCGGCATCTCGGCCGCCGACCGGGCCCGCACCGCCCGGATGCTGGCCTCCACCGAGGCCGTTCCCGGGGACTTCACCCGCCCGGGTCACGTGGTGCCGCTGCGCGCACGGCCCGGCGGGGTGCTCACCCGTCCGGGTCACACCGAGTCCGCGGTGGACCTCGCGCGCCTGGCCGGCCTGCGACCCGCCGGGGTGATCTGCGAGATCGTGTCCGAGGACGACCCGACCACCATGGCCCGGACCCCGGAGCTGCGGCGCTTCGCCGACGAGCACGGGCTCGCGTTGATCACGATCGAGGCACTGCAGGACTGGCGCCGGGCGCACGAGGTGCAGGTGATCCACGAGGCGGCCGCCCGTATCCCCACCCCGGCCGGGACGCTGACCGCCCACGGATACCGCGACGTCCTCCAGGGAGTCGAGCACGTGGCCATGGTCGCCGGGGACATCTCGGGCGACGAGCCCGTGTCGGTCCGCATCCACTCCGAGTGTCTCACCGGGGACGTCTTCCACTCGCTACGCTGCGATTGCGGTCCGCAGCTCGACGCGGCCGTCGCCTCGGTGTGTGAGGAGGGACGCGGGGTGGTCCTCTACATGCGAGGGCACGAGGGTCGGGGGATCGGCCTGGTACAGAAGCTCCGCGCCTATCAGTTGCAGGACGACGGCCGCGACACGGTGGACGCGAACCTGGACCTCGGTCTGCCCGCCGATGCCAGGGACTTCAGTCTGGCCGCGCAGATGCTGCGCGATCTCGGGGTGACGCGCGTGCGGCTGATGACCAACAACCCCGCCAAGGCCGACGCCCTCCGTGCCGGCGGGGTCGAGGTGGTGGCACGGGTCCCCATGCCCACCGCGGTGACCCCCGAGAACCTCCGGTACCTGCGGACCAAGCGGGACCGGATGGGCCATCTACTCGAGGGCCTGGACGACGGGATAGACCCGGACACGAACGGAGAGGATCGGCGATGAGCGGCACCGGTAGGCCGGAATTGGTGATCCCCGACGCCCGCGGGCTGCGGCTGGGCGTGGTGGCCTCCACCTGGCACGACGAGATCTGCGCGCAACTGATGGACCGGGCCCTCGCGGTGGCCGAGACCTCCCGTGCGGTCGTCACCGTCGCCCGTGTCACGGGGGCCGTGGAGCTCCCGGTGGTCGCCCAGGAGCTCGCGAGGTCACACGACGCCGTGGTGGCCCTCGGGGTGGTCATCCGGGGCTCGACACCGCACTTCGACTACGTGTGCCGCTCGGTGACCGACGGCCTGACCCGCATCGCGCTCGACGAGGCGACACCGGTCGCCCACGGGGTCCTCACCACAGAGAACGAGTCCCAGGCCCGCGATCGCGACGGGCACGAGGGCGCGGCCGAGGACAAGGGCGGGGAGGCGGTCGCCGCCGCGCTCCGTGCAGCCGTCACCCTGCGCGACCTGCGGGCGGGACGATGACCGAGCGTTCGGACGTCGAGCGCCCGGGTCTCGAACACTGGGACTTCGAGCACCGTCCACGTCGACTCCGGATCGCCGTGATCGCGCTGGCGATCCTGATCGTCCTCGCCCACATCGTCTGGGCGGTCGTACTGGTCCGCGACGACACCGGGGTCACCATCGGGATCGCCGACCAACTCGCCTTCGTGGTGATCGGCCTGATCTTCGCCGGCGTCCTGCTCACCCTCCTCCGGATCAGGGTGCGGGTGGGCGAGCAGGGGGTCGAGGTCCGCGGGCCGCTGCGTTCGCGGCTCTGGGGCTGGCACGACGTCGTGGGGATCACGTTCCCCCGGTCCAGCATGTGGCCACGGCTCGAGCTGCCGGCCTACGAGCACGTCGGCGTCTGGGCCATCCTGACCGTCGACGGTCAGGACGCGGTCGAGGCCATGGGCACCATGCGGGAGACGGTCCGCCGGTACAAGCCCTCGGCCGCCGATCCCGAATCCGTCGCCGACCGCTGAGGCGTCGTGGCCGACCCGCGCACCTACCGCCCAGCCCCCGGTTCCATCCCCACGGAACCGGGGGTCTACCGGTTCCGCGACGACCAGGGCCGCGTCATCTACGTGGGCAAGGCCAAGAACCTGCGCAGCCGGGTCGGGTCGTACTTCGCCGACCTCACCCTGCTCCACCCGCGCACCAGACAGATGGTCACCGCGGCCGCGGGCGTCCAGTGGACCGTCGTCTCCACCGAGGTGGAGGCACTCCAACTGGAGTACACGTGGATCAAGAAGTACGACCCCCGCTTCAACGTGCGGTACCGGGATGACAAGACCTACCCGCTCCTCGCGGTGACCGTGGGGGAGGAGTTCCCGCGCGCATTCGTCTACCGGGGGCCGCGGCGGGCCGGAACCCGCTATTTCGGCCCCTACTCCCACGCGTGGGCGATCCGGGACACGCTCGACACCCTCCAACGGGTGTTCCCGGTGCGGTCGTGTTCGGCCGGGGTGTTCAGGCGGCAGGCCCAGCTGGGCCGCCCCTGCCTGCTCGGCTACATCGACAAGTGCGCCGCACCGTGTATCGGCCGTGTGACGGCGGAGGAGCACCGCGAGATAGTCGACGAACTCTGCGACTTCCTCGCCGGCCGGACCGACGTCATCATGAAGCGGATCGAGAAGCGGATGCTCGAGGCGTCCGAGACGATGGACTTCGAGCGCGCGGCCCGGTTGCGGGACGATCTCGGCGCGATGCGGCGGGCCATGGAGAAGCAGGCCGTGGTCCTGGGGGACGGTACCGACGCCGACGTCGTGGGCGTCGAGGCCGACGAACTGGAGGTCTCCGTCCAGGTCTTCCACGTCCGCAACGGGCGCATCCGGGGCCAGCGCGGATGGGTGGTCGAGCACGCGCACGGCGTGGACGCCGACGGCCGGTTCGACCCGGCGCTCGCGGTCCCCGGTGTCGTCTCGGACTACCTCGCCCAGTTCTACGGAGGGGAGGCCGACCTGGCCGGGGCCGCCGAGTCGGGCGCCGATCTCGCCGCCGCCGTGCCACGGGAGGTGCTGGTCCCGGCCCTCCCCGAGGACGCGGAGGAGCTCGCCGACTGGCTCTCCACCCTGCGCGGATCGCGTGTGTCGCTGCGGATTCCCCAGCGCGGCGACAAGCGCTCGCTGGCCGAGACGGTCCGACGCAACGCGGTCGAGGCCCTGACCCAGCACAAGCTGCGCCGCAGCGGTGACCTGACCGCGCGCTCGGCCGCGTTGCAGGAGATCCAGGAGACCCTGGAACTCGACACGGCGCCGCTCCGGATCGAGTGCGTGGACATCTCACACACCCAGGGCACCGACGTCATGGCCTCCCTCGTGGTGTTCGAGGACGGGTTGCCCCGCAAGAGCGACTACCGCCTCTACCGGATCCGCGAGGCGGCCGGCGACGGTCACTCCGACGACGTCGCGAGCATCGCCGAGGTGACCCGCCGACGCTTCCGGCGGCACCACAAAGAGCCGGCGGTGACCCCGGATGACACCGACGGCCCCGTCGACGACCGGGCCGACCCCGACGACGCGGGGGCGGGGAAGTCCACGCCGACCCGCCGATTCGCCTACCCTCCCCAGCTCTTCGTGGTCGACGGCGGCCGACCCCAGGTGGAGGCCGCCGCCGAGGTCCTGGCCGAACTCGGCGTCACCGACGTCCCGGTGATCGGGATCGCCAAGCGACTCGAGGAGATCTGGTTGCCCGGAGAGGAATACCCGGTCATCTTCCCCCGGCACGGTGAGGGCCTGTTCCTCCTCCAGCGTCTACGGGACGAGGCACATCGCTTCGCGATCCGGGCCCACCGGGGAGCCAGGTCCAGGCGGATGACGACGTCGGTCCTCGACGATGTACCCGGGCTCGGACCCTCACGCCGGGCCGCTCTGCTCGAGAAGTTCCCCACCGTGTCCGCGCTCCGGGCGGCCGGGGTCGACGACCTCTGTGCGGTCCCCGGGATCGGCCCCGGGGTGGCGGCCGCGATCCGGGCCACCCTGGGATCCCAGGGCCCGG
>NZ_JAALDX010000263.1 GCF_014145095.1 Dietzia sp. SLG310A2-38A2
AGGCGCTCAGATCACAGCGGGATGTTCTTGTGCTGGCCCCGTACGTGAGACGCGGCATCCAGTGCCTCGGCGAGACGACGACGGGTGTCGGTGGGTTCGATGACCTCGTCGACGACGCCGATGGAGACCGCTCTGCCCACGCCCCCTGCGATCGCGGCGTGTTCGTCGGCCAGCCGCTCGTGCAGGGCCTCGCGCTCGTCCTCCGGCGCCGCTGCGAGCGTGCGCTTGTGCAGGATGCCCACCGCTGCCTTGGCGCCCATGACCGCGACCTCCGCATCGGGCCACGCGAACACGGCGGAGGCGCCCAGGGCGCGCGAGTTCATTGCGATGTAGGCCCCGCCGTAGATCTTGCGTGTGACGAGCGTGACGCGGGCGACGGACGCCTCTGCGAAGGCGTGCAGCAGCTTGGCGCCACGCCGGACGACGCCCTCCCACTCCTGGGAGACCCCGGGGAGGTAACCGGGGACGTCGACCACGACGAGCAGCGGTACGCCGAACGCGTTGCACAGGCGGACGAACCGGGAGGCCTTCTCGGCCGACTCGGAGTTGAGGCAGCCCCCCAGGCGTAGCGGGTTGTTGGCGATCACGCCGACCGTGCGGCCCGACATCCTGCCGAAGCCGACCACGATGCTGGGCGCCCACTTGGCCTGGAGCTCCTCGAAGGTCGTGCTTCCGTCCAGCTCGGACGAGTCGAGGATGCCGTGGACGAGGGGACGCACGTCGTAGGCCCGCTTGGGTGACTCCGGGAGCAGCCCCGCGAGATCCGTGTGGTCGCCCTCGAGCGCCCGCAGGTCGAACTCACCCTGGGCGGACAGGAGGTTCACCAGCCGCCTTGCGCGGTGCAGGGCGTCCCGCTCGTCAGAGGCGGCGATGTGACACACACCCGACTTGCGGTGGTGGACGTCCTGGCCGCCGAGTCCCTCCATGTCGACCTGTTCCCCGGTGACGGAGCGGACCACGTCGGGTCCGGTGACGAAGATCTTGCCCGCGGGCGCCATGATCACGACGTCCGTGAGCGCGGGGCCGTACGCGGCGCCGCCGGCGGCGGGGCCGAGCACGACCGAGATCTGCGGCACGTGGCCTGATGCGCGGACCATGGCCTCGAACACGAGGCCGACCGCGTGGAGCGCCTCGACACCCTCGGCGAGTCGGGCCCCTCCCGAGTGCCACACGCCCACGACGGGCAGGTGCTCGTCGATGGCGGTGTCGATGGCGTGGACGATATGACGGCACCCGTCCAGGCCCATCGCGCCACCCATGACGGTGGCGTCGGTGGCATAGGCGATCGTGGGCTCGCCGTCGATCAGGCCCCGGGCGGCGAGCGCGCCCGACGCATCGGGTTCCGTGAGGAACTCCAGCGATGCCGGATCGAAGAGGTTCTCGAGCCGGGCGACGGGGTCGCGCGGGTCGATCTGGGTGTTCTGGTCCACGGTGCTCGTGATGGTCATCGAATGCAGTCCTTTCCGCGGCGCACCTCCCGGATGGGAGGGTGCGCTCCTTATGGACCCCCGGACTGGCTGGTGTGGGGGAGGCGAGTGATCCGGGACCCCCGTCCCTGATCGCGCCTTCCGCCCGTCACCCCGCGTGACGCGGGGTGCTCTCGTGTGTCGGGTCCCGGACGTGGGGTGGGGACGCGGGCTCGCCTGGTGCACCGACCGCACCTTCGGCCCTGAACGCGCCCCCGCCCGTGCTCCGGGACGTGGTGTCAGCTCTGGTCGATCTTCTGGATGTAGTCGACCGCATCCTGCACAGTACGCAACTTGGCGAGGTCCTCGTCCGGGATCTCCACCCCGTAGCGGTCCTCCGTCTGGACCGCGATCTCCACCATGGAGAGCGAATCGATGTCCAGATCGTCCACGAAGGACTTCTCCGGGGTCACCTCGGAGGGCTCGATCCCGGTGACCTCCTCGACGATCTCCGCAAGTCCGGAGATGATCTCGGCCTCGGTGCGTGCCATGTGGTGTCCTTTCTGGTGGTGTCGTCGCGCCCGGTCGGGCACGGCGTGGTCGTCATGACGCGACCGCCGGACGAGGCCGGCGACCGCGGGTACGTGGGGGTGGTCTACGCGCCGCTGAGAGCGGGGACGGCGTCGAGCGCGTCCGCGAGATCCTCCGGTGTGGTGACGCCGTGCCGGGGCACCTCGCGCATCATGCGCTTGGCCAGGCCGACGAGTGCCCCGGACGGCGGGAGCTCGACGAAGGCGTCGACGCCGAGCTTGAGCATGGTCTGCGTGCACAGGTCCCAGCGGACCGGATGGGTGATCTGCGAGATCACGCGGTCCACGGCGTCCCTGCCCGAGGTGACGACCATTCCGTCGGCGTTCGAGAGCAGTGTCAGCTCGGGGTCACGGACCTCGATCGTGTCCGCGAGGGCGCGGAACCTCTCGACGGCGGACCCCATGTGCCGGGTGTGGAACGCCCCGGCCACGTCGAGGCGGCGGAGACGGGCGCGGCTGGGCGGGTTCTGCTCGAGCGCGTCGCACGCCTCGAGCGGGCCGGCGGCCACGATCTGCCCGGCACCGTTGCGGTTGGCCGGTTCCAGGCCTGCGTTCTCCAGGGCGAGCAGGACGTCGGCCTCCACCCCTCCGAGGACGGCGATCATCCCTGTCGGGCGGTCGGCGCATGCCCGCGACATCGCGGCGCCGCGGACAGACGCCAGACGGAGCGCGTCCGCCTCGGAGACCACCCCGGCGATCGCGAGAGCCGCGACCTCACCGATGGAGTGTCCGGCGACGATCGTGTCGGAGGGCACCTGGCCCCGTCGACGGAGTTCTGCGGTGCCGAGCAACGCGGAGGCGACCACCAGCGGTTGGGTGACCGCGGTGTCCGTGATCTCCTGCAAGGTCGCTGTGGTGCCCAGGCGCTCGAGATCGAGTCCGCTCGAGGCAGACCACTCGTCGAGGCGGGCCGAGGCGCCGGGTAGCTCGAGCCATGGCGCGAGCATTCCGGCTTTCTGGGACCCTTGTCCGGGGGCGGTGAGGCAAAGCACGAGTATCAGACAACACGTGTTCCCCTCCCTCGGATGATGTTCTCGTAGCCAGAAACAATGGCCGGATTTTGTGGGGTTCCCACAAATACGGTGGTGAGTGCGCGGCCATCTCTGTGATTGGACTTTTCGTTACAGGGTGTGACGAGAGTGATTGTTTAGCTGTCCTGAGGGCTTCGATCGGCGAACTTGCCGAGGACGAGGGCTATCCGAAGGACAAAAGCCTCCCTCGCGTCAAGCGGGTCGAACTCAGTGATCTGGCTCACGCGCTTGAGGCGATACCTCACGGTGTTGGGATGGACATACAACCCGCGCGCACATGCCTCGACGTGTCCGCCCGAGTCCAGGTAGGCCCGCAGGGTCTCCTCCAGGGACGGATCCGCGCCCCGGAGCGGAGTGACGATCCGCTCCACCAGCATCCCCGCCGCCCCGCGGTCTCCGCCCAGGACCCGTTCCGGCAACAGGTCGATCGCCGCCACCGGGCGAGGGGCGCCGGGCCACCCGGTCGCGGCCGCCGCGCCGGC
>NZ_JAALDX010000264.1:0-2826 GCF_014145095.1 Dietzia sp. SLG310A2-38A2
TCGAGGCCCCGGTCGCGTCGGCGGCCGACCGCATGTCCCGACCGCCACCTGCGGGCTCCTCGCCCGGGGCCTCCCCACCGCTCAGCACGCCGCGGGCCACATCGTCATCGGACCGGTACTTCAGGAGAGCGGCGGACAGGACCCAGCCGAGCTCCGGGCCGTCTCCACCCCACACCGACGCCGCGCGCGCCGCGTCCACCACCTCGGAGATCGACGGAGCCTTGCGCAGGGGCAGCTCGCGCAGTCGGCGTGCCTTCTCCACCACGTCCGCCGCTACGGTCTCCGGCACCTCCGGCGCGCGGGACCGGACGATCTCCGTCTCCCGCGCGGCGTCCGGGAAACCCACGTGGAAATGCAGGCACCGGCGCTTGAGGGCACTGGACAGCTCCCGGGTGTCGTTGGAGGTGAGGACCACCCAGGGCGTCGTGCGTGCGCGGTAGGTGCCGAGCTCCGGGATCGTCACCTGCTTCTCCGCGAGCACCTCGAGCAGCATCGCCTCGAGCGACTCCTCCGTGCGGTCGATCTCGTCGATGAGCAGGACCACCGGGTCCTCGGACGTGATCGCCTCGAGCAACGGCCTGGCCACCAGGAAGTCCTCGCCGTGGATCCCCACCTCCATCTCCGCCAGCGCGGCGGAGGCGGCGGCGAGATCCTCGTGTACCTGCAGTTCCGCCGTGATCCGGTCCCGAAGCATCTGGACGTGGAGCAACTGCTTGGCGTAGTCCCACTCGTACAGCGCCCGGGCGTCGTCGAGCCCCTCGTAGCACTGCAGCCGGACCAGCCGACGACCGAACGCGGCGGCGAGCGACTTGGCCAGCTCGGTCTTTCCCACACCGGCCGGCCCCTCCAGCAGCAGCGGCCTGTCGAGGACGGTCGCCAGGTGCACGACCGTCGCCAACTCCCGGTCGACGATGTACCCCGTCCCGCGGAGAGCCTCCCGCAGGAGGTCGACGTCGATCACCGCGTCCGCGGGACCCACCTCGTCGGAACTCACGTCGTCGGGGTGATCTTCGATGACATCCATGGTCGGGCCCTTTCCGTGCTCGGGAGATGGTGATGTTCCCCGGGGACGGGCGGGACGGATCCGCTCGCCCGCCCCCGGGGACGTCCTGGCGGGGTGCCCTCCGACCGGTCAGTACGACCCGGTCAGTACGACCCGGTCATGGCGTGCTCGACCATCGGGATCAGTGACTCGACCGTGGACTCACGCGGGTTGCCCGGGGTGCACGCGTCGCCCATCATGTGCTCGGCGATCCTGCGGATGTTCTCCGCCGAGGTGTCGATCCTGTCGCCCTTGCCCTTGTACTTGCCCGTATCCATCTGGTTCTTCTCGTACAGCCCGGGCGTGATCTGGCTGAAGTTGTCCGGGATACCGACGTCCTTGGACAACCGGATGGCGGCCTCCACCGCCGCGTCGGCGGCCTGGACGGTCGTCATGTTGCGGGTGTCCACGCCCATCTGCGGTGCGAGTTCGGCGTAGCGCTGGTACCGGGACGGCAGGTTGTACTCCCACACCCGGGGCAGCGCGATCGCGTTGTTCAGCCCGTGGTGCGTGTCGTAGTACGCGCTGATCGCGTGGGACATCGAATGGATCATGCCCAGGCCGCCCGAGTTGAACGCCTGCGTCGCGATGTACTGCGCGTTCATCATGCCGGTCCGCGCCTCGAGGTTGCGGGGGTCGTACACGGCCGTCGTGAGGTTGTCCGCCACGAGCTTGGTCGCGTACAACGCGTTACCCAACGAGGGGGCGAAGTCGAGCCGGGACACGTACGGCTCCGAACAGTGCGCGAGGACGTCGAACCCGCAGTACGCGGTGAAGTGCTGGGGGCAGGAGTAGTAGAGGAGCGGGTCGTCCATCGCCAGCGAGACGAGGCTGGCGTCGTCGAACGCGACCCACTTGTGCGGGTGGTCCATGTCCGACGTATCCGTGATCACGTACGCCCACGAGGTCTCCGCGCCCGTGCCCGCCGTGGTGGACACCGCGATGTGCGGCGGGTTCTCGAAGTTGGTGGACTTGGAGAAGCCCTGGAACTCGTTGATGTCGCGCCCGTCGTGGGCGATCACCACGCGTGCGCCCTTGGCGGCGTCGTGGCTGGAGCCGCCGCCCACCGAGATGATGCCGTCGCACTTCTCCGAGGTGTAGAGAGCAGCGGCGTCCATGACGTTGTAGTCCTTGGGGTTGGACTCGACCTTGTCAAAGACCACGACGTCGAGTCCCTGGTACTCGATCTTGCCCTTGAGCTCCTCGATGATCCCCGAGCCGCGCAGTCCGGTGGTCATGATGAGGACCCGGGTCATGCCCAGCTTCTTGGCCTCCACGCCGAGGATGTCGTGTGCTCCCACACCCAGCAGTGCCTTGGGGAGAGGGTGGAACTCCTTGATCGGCATATCCCAGATCTGATTCAGTTCGATCGCCATCGTGCGCCTCCTGCTCGAGCGACCCCCGCCATCGGCGGGGCGGTGAATGTGACACCGATCACTCTGGCCGTGGAACCGCCCGGTCCGGAACAGCTACCGCGGGGTTCTGCCCACCCGGCATGCCGGGACAGTCCGCATGGCGCCGCCGCACCTACCCGAGTGGACGGGGCGGGCCCGATCCGCGCCGTCGGAGATCTCCGAGACCGTCATGCCCCGAAGCGTTGATCGAGGACACGACACCGCGCCTCGGCCGCCGCGACCGTGGAGGCGTCCGCGTAGCGCGACCGGGCCAGGCTCCGCCACGCGGCGAGATCCTCACGTCCGGCGCCGGCGACCCAGGCCCTGAGAACGGGGAGCCGGTCGGCGGACAGGACCGCGGCCCGCACCATCGAATGGACCTCGAGCCGA
>NZ_JAALDX010000264.1:3135-10259 GCF_014145095.1 Dietzia sp. SLG310A2-38A2
CCGGATACGCGTCGAGCAGCACGCAGATCTCCGCATGTCTGCCGGTCAGGGCACGCCCGCCGCCTCCGGGGCCGCCCCCGTCGAGAACGCCGGCCCCGGCGCCGAGCACCCGCAGCCTGAACCGGCCCCCGTCGGGCCTGTCGACCCCGCCACGACGGGGCACGACGAGCCCAGCGGCAGTGCGTAGTTCGACCTCGGCGAGCATCACCGTCGCCCGGATCAGCGCGAGCATCTGGTCCGAGGTGGCACTGCTCGGGCCGGTGACGTCGATGAGCCCGATCAACTCACCCGTGCCGGGGTCGTGGACCGGCGCCGCCGCGCAACTCCACTCGTGGGCCATCTCGAGGTAGTGCTCGGACCCGCGGACCCGCACCTCCGTGTCGTGCCGGAGCGCGAGCCCCGGTGCGTTGGCCCCCACCGCCTCATCCGTCCAGACCGCACCGGGGATGAACGCCATCGACTCCGCGCGGGACCTGACCCCCCGGTCACCGATTACCCTCAGCAGCCGCCCGCGCTCGTCCGCGACGGCGACGATGTGCCCGCTGGAGACCACGCCCGGAACGAGGACCGACTCGACCACCGGGAGAACCGCCGCCATCCGGTGCTGCGCCAGGTGGCGGGAGAGGTCCGGACCCTCCAACTCGACCGACGGCGCGACCACGGTCGGGTCGATACCCCGATGCCTACTGCGCTCCCACGACTCGGCCACCAGCAGGCTCGCCGCGGATCCCGTGCCCCCGAACATGGCGCCAGTGTAACCCGTATCACAGTAACCGGGATCACGAACCTGATGCACCCCTCATAAACGGATCTAAATAGACCGTGCTGAACACGGACGGCGGCCAACCCTCTACACTTGCCAGTGATACAGGCCACACATGACCTAAGGATCGCAATGACGACCGAGTTCGCCACCCCTCCAGTAACCAAGCCCTTCCCTGTCGAGAACCTCGGCCGGCTCGTGTTCAAGAACGCGGAGGAGGCCCCGAACGACGTCGCGGTACTGCGGCTCGTCGGGACCGACTGGAAAGAGGTCACCTGCGCCCAGTACCTGCAGGAGGTCAAGGGCGTCGCCAAGGGCCTCATCGCCCGGGGCGTCAAGCCCGGTGACCGCCTGGCCATCATGAGCCACACCCGCTACGAGTGGTCGCTCATCGCGTGGGCCTCCTGGGCTGTCGGCGCCGTCACGGTGCCGATCTACGAGACCTCCTCGTCGGGCCAGTGCGACTGGATCCTCACCGACTCCGGCGCGTCCTTCGCCGTGGTCGAGAACCTCGAACTCCGCGAGGTGCTGACGTCCGGCACCGAATGGAACGGGGACATCATGGTCATCGACAACGACCTGGTCGCCCAGCTCACCGCCGCGGGAGCGGACATCACCGACGAGCAGCTCGAGCAGGCCTCGCTGGCGACGGGCCACGAGGACAGGTGCGCCATCATCTACACCTCCGGCACCACGGGCAACCCCAAGGGCTGCGAGATCCTGCACGGCGGGTTCGCCGGCGTCGTGATGTCGGTCGAGGAGCAGCTCAAGGACGCGTTCGTCCCCAACAGCCGCACCCTGATCTTCCTGCCGCTGGCCCACGTACTGGCCCGCATCCTCGAGGTGGCCTGCTTCTACAAGCGCGTGGCCGTGGCCCACGAGCCCGACACGACCAAGGTCGTCGAGCGGCTGGCGGAGATCCACCCGACCTTCCTCGTGTCGGTCCCGCGCGTGCTCGAGAAGGTCTACAACTCCGCTGCGGGCAAGGCCGAGGCCGCCGGCGGCGCCAAGGCCAAGATCTTCAAGGCCGCGGTGCAGACCGCGATCGACTACTCCACGGCCATCGAGGATGGCGGGAAGCCGTCCGCGGGCCTGGCGCTCAAGCAGAAGCTGTTCTCCAAGCTCGTCTACTCGAAGCTGCACGACGCCCTGGGCGGCGAGTGCAACCGCATCATCTCCGGCGGCGGCCCCCTGGGCGCCCGTCTCGGCCACTTCTACCGTGGCGCCGGCTTCGACCTCCTCGAGGGCTACGGCCTCACCGAGTCCTCGGGCGTGCTCACCGTCAACCCGATCGGCCAGGCGAAGATCGGCACCGTGGGTCGACCGATCCCGGGCGTCACCATCCAGATCGCCGACGACGGCGAGATCCTGGCCAAGGCCAAGACCCTGTTCAAGGGCTACTGGCAGAACCCGAAGGCCAACGAGGAGTCCTGGACCGGGGAGTGGTACCACACCGGCGACATCGGCGAGCTCGACTCGGACGGCTACCTGTCGATCACCGGCCGCAAGAAGGACCTCATCGTCACCGCCGGCGGCAAGAACGTGTCGCCGTCCCAGATGGAGGACCTCCTCTCGGCCGATCCGCTGATCAGCCAGGCCGTCGTGGTGGGTGACAACCGCAACTACATCGCCGCGCTGATCACCATCGACCAGGAGACCTTCCCGGCCTGGCGGGACAAGCACGGCAAGACCGGAGAGGTGGCGGACCTGCTCCAGGACGGCGAGCTGGTCGGCGCCATCCAGGACGCGGTGGACCAGGCCAACAAGTCCGTCTCCCGCGCCGAGTCCATCCGTAAGTTCAAGATCCTCGCGGCGGAGTTCTCGGTGGAGAGCGGCGAGCTCACCCCGACGCTCAAGCTCAAGCGCAACGTCGTGCACGACCGCTTCGGCAGCGAGATCGAGGCGCTCTACACCGACAACTGAGCCCTCGACCGGTAGCGCCCGGGCCCCACGGGGTCCGGGCGTTCTCGTGTCTGCCCGATCCGGACGCGCCCCGGCAGGCCGTGTCCGGCGAGGCGGAGCCCGATCAGGCGTACAGGCCCTCGATCTCCTCGGAGTAGCGCTCCGCGACCACGTGCCGCTTGACCTTGAGGGTCGCGGTCAGCTCGCCCGAGTCCTCGGTGAAGTCGCGGGGCAGAACGACGAACTTCTTGACGCCCTCGGCGTGCGAGACCTGCCGATTGGCATCGTCCACGACGAACTGGATCTCGGCGCGCAGCTCGGGGTCGGTGACCAGGTCCCCGGTCGACCGGCCGCCGTGTCCGTTCTCCGCCGCCCAGTTCTCGAGCTCGGCCTCGTCCACGGTGATCAACGCGGAGACGAACCTCCGGGCCTCACCGATGAGGACCGCGTGGCCGACGAGGCGATGCGCCCGGATCGCGTCCTCGATCTGTCCCGGCGAAACGTTCTTGCCGCCGGCGGTGACGATGATCTCCTTGGCGCGACCGGTGATCGTCAGGTAGCCGTCCGGGTCGAGTGAGCCGATGTCACCGGTGGCGAACCAGCCGTCGCGGATGGCCTCGGCGGTGGCCTTCTCGTTGTTCCAGTAGCGGTCGAAGATCAGCTCGCCGGCCAGTTCCACCTCACCGCTGTCGGCGATCCGGACGCTGGTCCCGGCCACGGGTCGGCCGACGGTGCCGATGCGCTGGCAGCCGGGGCCGTTCACGGTGGCTGCGGCGGTGCTCTCGGTGAGACCGTAGCCCTCGTAGATGGGCACGCCGACTCCGCGGAAGAAGTGCGAGATTCGGTCGGGCAGGGCGCCCCCGCCGGAGATGGCGTACTCGCAGCGGCCGCCGAGCGCCTCGCGTATGGCCTTGTAGACGACCAGGTCGAGAGCCTTGTACTGGGCGGTGTGCAGGAGCGAGGGTCGACGGGCGTCGTTCAGTCCGTCATCGCCGCGCAGCTGGCTGTTCTCGATGGCGATCGCCTCGGCGCGCTCGAAGATCCCCCTCTGCACCGCGCCCTTGGCGGCGGCCTTCGTGGCGATCCCGTCGCGTACCTTCTCGAATACGCGAGGGACACCGAGGATCATGTGCGGCCGGAAATCGGCGAAGCGCGGGAGGATGGTGGAGGTGTCGTCCCAGAAGCCGACGGTCGCGTCACCCAGATAGACGGTGTAGGTCACAGCGCGGGCGAGCACGTGGGCCAGGGGCAGGAACATCAGGACCCTCTTGCCCTGCTGCGCCATCGACCCGATGGGGTGGTCGAGCAGCGCGTGACACTCCGACAGGAGGTTGCGGTGGGTGATCACGCAGCCCTTGGGCCGTCCGGTGGTGCCGGAGGTGTAGATGATCGAGGCGGGGGTCTCGGGTTCGAGAGTGGCCACCGCGGCGTCGAGGGTCTCGGCCTCGACGGCCTCGCCGTCGGCCTCGAGGGCCTCGAGGCCGCCGTGGTCGAGGTAGAGGATCCGGGTGCAGGTGTCGGGGACGGTGGCATCTCCGACGACGACGACGTGGGCTTCGTTCTCGGCCACGAGGACCTTTGCAGCCGAGTCGGCGAGGATCCATTCGAGCTGCCCTGCCGAGGATGACGGGTAGATCGGCACGGTGATGGCTCCGGCGGTCCAGACGGCGAGGTCGACCAGCACCCATTCGAGGCGGGTTCCGGCCATGAGCGCCACCCGGTCTCCGGGCTCGACGCCGGCCGCGATGAGTCCGGCCGCGATCGTGTCCACGCGCCGGACGAGTTCGGCGTTGGAGACCGATCGCCACTGGCCGTCGCCGTGATGTTCGAACGGTACCGCCCGCGGCGTCGAGGTGGCCCGCCCTCGAGCCACCACCGGGATCAGGTCGGAACGGGTGAAGGTTCGCTGGGCGGGGACGGTGATCTCGCGCATGCCAGATGCGGCCTTTCGGACGACGACGAAAATGGAGCGCGGTCCATTGTCGACCCGTCGGGCGCCCGCGGCAATCGGGGGACCATTCCCTGGTCGCACCCTCGTGCCATGTCGCCTCATCACGTACACTCACGGATAGACAGACCTGTTCATTCTTCAGAACGGAACCCACAAATGGCGAAGATCTATTCCGACATCACCGAGACCATCGGCCACACCCCGCTGGTCCGCCTCAACTCCCTGACCGACGGTCTGCACGCCACGGTGCTCGCCAAGCTGGAGTCCGCCAACCCGGCCGCCAGCGTCAAGGACCGCATCGGCGCCGCGATCATCGACGACGCGGTCGCCTCCGGCGCCCTCAAGCCCGGCGGCACCATCGTGGAGGGCACGTCGGGCAACACCGGCATCGCGCTGGCCATGGTCGCGTCCGCGCGCGGTTTCAAGTCCGTCCTGGTCATGCCCGACACCATGTCGGTCGAGCGCCGAGCGGTCATGCGCGCCTACGGGGCCGAGCTCATCCTCACCCCGGGCTCCGAGGGCATGAAGGGCGCCGTTGCCAAGGCCGAGGAGGTCGCCTCCACCCGCGAGAACGCGGTCCTCGCCCGGCAGTTCGCCAACCCGGCCAACCCGGACGTCCACCGCCGGACCAGCGGCCCCGAGGTCTGGGAGGACACCGACGGCGAGGTCGACATCTTCATCGCCGGAATCGGCACCGGCGGCACCATCACCGGCGCCGGCGGCTACCTGCGCGAGCAGAAGTCGGACATCCAGATCGTGGCCGTCGAGCCCAAGGACTCGCCGCTGCTCACCGAGGGCAAGGCCGGACCGCACAAGATCCAGGGCCTCGGTGCCAACTTCGTCCCCGAGATCCTGAACCGGGACATCTACGACGAGGTCATCGACGTCACCCTCGAGGACTCGCTGCGGATCGCCAAGCGTCTCGGCACCGAGGAGGGCATCCTCGCCGGCATCTCCTCCGGCGCCAACGTCTGGGCCGCGCTCGAGGTGGCCAAGCGCCCCGAGAACGCCGGCAAGACCATCGTGGTGATCGTGTGCGACTACGGCGAGCGCTACGTGTCCACCATGCTGTTCGAGGACTACCGCGACTGATGACCGACCCGACTCCGTCGAACGCGGACGCGCCCGCAGCGGGGATCCTGCGCACTCTGCGCGAGGATCTCGCCGCGGCGCGTGCCCACGACCCGGCGGCCCGGGGTGATGTCGAGAACGCGATCGTCTACTCCGGCCTGCACGCGATCTGGTCCCACCGGCTCTCCCACCGACTGTGGGCGGCCGGCGGTGCCGGACGGTTCGCGGCCCGCGTCCTGAGCCAGTTCACCCGGTTCCTCACGGGTATCGAGATCCACCCCGGGGCCACCATCGGTCGACGGTTCTTCATCGACCACGGCATGGGCGTGGTCATCGGGGAGACCGCGGAGATCGGTGACGACTGCATGCTGTACCACGGGGTCACGCTGGGCGGCGTCTCGCTCAAGCACGTCAAGCGCCACCCCACCCTGGGCGACCGCGTGACCGTCGGCGCCGGGGCCAAGATCCTGGGCCCCGTCGAGATCGGTTCGGACTCCTCGGTCGGCGCCAACGCCGTGGTGGTCAAGGACGCCCCGGCGAACTCGATCGTCGTGGGTATCCCGGGCGTCGCCACGCCCGCCAAGGAGTCGAAGGAGGAGTTGCGCGACGCGCAGTTCTACATCGACCCCGCCATCTACATCTGATCCCTCGAGGTCCGGGGCCCACCCACGAATCCCGGGGGCGGGTCCCGGACCTCGTCGCGGTTCCGGCCACTCCGACCACGCGCCCGATCGCGATCCGGGGCTGGCCCGAGCCGCGCGGCCGGGGATAGGATCGCCGTCACCGCACCGCGGGATCGAGGTGACCTGGACCATGACGACGATGCCAGCCTGGGTGGTCCGCCAGCCGGGACCACTGGCGGAGTCTCCACTGGACCTCGTCGAGCTCCCCGTGCCCGAGCCCGGGCCGGGGGAGATCCTGCTCCGCGTCCTCACGTGCGGGGTCTGCCGGACCGACCTGCACGTCGCCACAGGCGACCTCCCGGTCCGCCGTCCGCGGGTGGTCCCCGGTCACGAGATCGTCGGCGAGGTCGTCGGGTCGGGGCCCGGGTGCGTCCGGTTCGTCACCGGTGATCGGGTGGGCGTCCCCTGGTTGCGCGGTACCTGCGGGAGCTGCGGTGCCTGCCGGTCCGGACGGGAGAACCTGTGCGCCCGGTCCCGCTACACCGGATGGGATGCCGACGGCGGTTACGCGGAGTTCACGACCGTTCCCGAAGCCTTCGCCTACGCCCTTCCCGACGGGATCGACGACCTCTCGGCCGCACCGCTGCTGTGTGCGGGCATCATCGGCTACCGCGCGCTGAAGCGTGCGGCGCTCCCGCCCGGCGGAAGGCTGGGCGTCTACGGCTTCGGCGGTTCGGCCCATCTCACCGCGCAACTCGCCCTCGCGCAGGGGGCAGAGGTCCACGTGCTCACCCGGGGCGAGGGCGCGCGCCGG
>NZ_JAALDX010000026.1 GCF_014145095.1 Dietzia sp. SLG310A2-38A2
GAGGCCGCCGTGCGCGCGGTGTGGTCCGCCGCGCGCCAGCACGCCCTGGGGGCGCCGGCGCCGGATCTCCGGAAGGGCTGAGAGGGATCTGAAGAGTTCCTGAGCGGGTGCGAAACGCAGGGTTCACTGCAGGTGGACCGAGGCAACACGTACGAAACACGCCAGAACCGTGCGGCTCACATGAAACTCATAACTTTGGTTTCACCGAGCGTCGATCCCCGAGAAGCGGGGGCCATCGACAGCCCGCCCACGGCAAGGATGAACCCGCGTGAAATCCATCTCCAGACGCACCGTCGCCGCCGCCGCACTGGTGGTCCTCGGGGCCGGTGCTCTCACCGCCTGCGGCAGCCGCACTTCGGACACCGCCGCGGCCTCCGCAGAATCGTGTGTGGACACCTCCGGCGACACCATCAAGATCGGGTCGCTGCACTCCCTGTCGGGAACCATGGCGATCTCCGAGAGGACGGTGCGTGACTCTGTCGCGCTCGCCGTGGAGCAGATCAACGCCGACGGCGGCGTGATGGGCAAGCAGATCGAGCCGATCGTCGAGGACGGGGCATCCGACCCGGCCGTGTTCGCGGAGAAGGCCCAGAAGCTCATCACCAGCGACTGCGTGGCCGCGATCTTCGGTGGCTGGACCTCGTCCTCCCGCAAGGCGATGCTGCCGGTGGTCGAGGACGCCAACGCGCTGCTGTACTACCCCGTCCAGTACGAGGGCCTGGAGGCGTCGGAGAACATCTTCTACACCGGCGCCACCACCAACCAGCAGATCGTCCCGGGGCTGGAATACCTCAAGGAGCAGGGCGTGGAGTCGATGTACCTCGTCGGCTCGGACTACGTCTTCCCGCAGACCGCCAACCGCGTGATCAAGGCGTGGGCGGAGGCCAACGACGTCGAGATCCTCGGTGAGGACTACACGCCGCTCGGGTCCACCGACTTCTCCACCATCGTCAACAAGGTGCGCACCGCCGACCCGGACGCCGTGTTCAACACCCTCAACGGCGACTCCAACGTGGCCTTCTTCCGCGAGTACACCAACGCAGGCCTCACCGCCGAGGACACCCCGGTGGTGAGCGTGTCGATCGCGGAGGAAGAGGTGCAGGGCATCGGCGCGGACAATATCGAGGGTCAGCTCACGTCGTGGAACTACTACCAGACCATCGATAGTCCGGAGAACACGTCGTTCGTCGAGGCGTTCAAGGCCAAGTACGGCGAGAACAGGGTCACCTCCGACCCCATGGAGGCGGCGTACACCTCGCTGTTCCTCTGGAAGAACACGGTCGAGAAGGCGGGCAGCTTCGACGTCGCGGACATCCAGGAGAACGCCGGCGGTGTCAGCTTCGACGCCCCGGAGGGCACCGTGACGATCAACGGGGACAACAACCACATCTCCAAGACCGCACTCGTCGGGGAGATCCGCCCCGACGGCCTGATCTACGAGGTGTGGAGCTCGGGCGAGCCCATCGAGCCGGACCCCTTCCTGGAGGGATACGACTGGGCCGGCGACCTGTCCGGTAACTGACCCAGTCCGAGTCCACCGCCCCCCGCGGCGGTCCCGATCACCGGGGCCGCCGCGGGCGGGCGCACGCAGGAGAAAGGAGCCGGTGTGGACGTCATCATCGGTCAACTCGCGACGGGACTGAGCATCGGCTCGATCCTGTTGCTCGCAGCGCTCGGGCTGTCTCTCACCTTCGGGCAGATGGGCGTCATCAACATGGCGCACGGCGAGTTCATCATGGCCGGGTGCTACACGGCCTACGTCATCCAACAGTTCGTCGCCGCCTCCGGTGCGGGGCTGGCGATCTCCCTCGTGGCGGGGTTCGTGGTGGGCGGGTTGCTCGGGGTGATCCTCGAGGTGCTGCTCATCAGACGGCTGTACGCCCGACCGCTCGACACGCTGCTGGTGACCTTCGGCGTCGGGCTGGTGCTGCAGCAGATCGCGCGCGACATCTGGGGCGCCCCCGCCGTCAACGTCGAGGTGCCCGGGTTCCTGCGCGGGAACCTGGTCCTGTTCGGGGCGTCCGTCCCCTACACCCGCGTCTTCATCTTCCTCCTGGCCGTCACGTGCGTTGCCGCCCTCATGTCGGCGATGCGCTTCACCCCGATGGGGCGGCGCATCCGGGCTGTCACCCTCAACCGCGATCTCGCCGAGAGTTCCGGCATCAACTCGCGCCGTAGCGACCTGACCACGTTCTTCATCGGCTCCGGCCTCGCGGGTGTGGCGGGTGTGGCCCTGACCCTCATCGGTTCGACGAGCCCGACCATCGGCCAGTCCTACCTCATCGACGCCTTCCTCGTGGTGGTGGTCGGGGGCCTCGGTCAGCTGCGGGGCGCCGTCATCGCCGCCTTCGCGCTGGGGATCCTGAACTCGTTCTTCGAATACTCCACGACCGCGTCCGTGGCGAAGGTGCTCGTCTTTGTGACGATCATCGTCTTCCTCCAGATCCGCCCGCAGGGGCTGTTCGCCGTCAAGACCAGGAGCCTGGCATGACCGACACCGCCACCATCGGCACCACCACCCCGGATCCGGCCGACCCGGCCTCGGGTCGTCGGGGCCGGCCACCTCGTCTGCCCCTGCCCGGTGCGCTGACCACCGACGGCGAACGACCCCGCTGGGTGTTCTGGGTGGCGCTCGCCGTCGCCGCGATCCTCATCTTCGGCGTCGCACCAGCGCTGCTGAGCGAGTTCCGACTCAACCTCCTGGCCAAGTTCTTCTGCTTCGGCATCGTCGCCAGCGGGATCGGTTTGGCGTGGGGGCGTGGCGGCATGCTCACGCTGGGGCAGGGCGTGTACTTCGGGGTCGGCGCGTACGCCATGGCGATGTACCTCAAGCTCGCCGACGCCCGCGAGCGCGGCGGTCCCGACGCCCTGCCCGACTTCATGCAGATCGCCGGCATGCGGTCGCTGCCCGGGTACTGGGAGCCGTTCGCCTCGCCGGTGTTCACCCTCGTGGTGATCCTGCTCCTGCCGCCACTGCTGGCCTTCGGGTTCGGGTACCTGGTGTTCAACCGCAAGGTCAAGGGCGCCTACTTCGCGATCCTGTCCCAGGCCCTCGCGGCCGCCGCCGCGATCTTCCTGGTCAGCCGCCCCGAGCTCGGAGGTTCCAACGGGCTCAACCGGTTCACCGGCTTCTTCGGCTTCGCGCTGTCGGACCCGGCCAACCGCCAGATGCTGTACTTCATCACCGGCGGCGCCCTCATCGGCGTGGTGCTGTTGGTGCGCCAGTTCATGCAGTCCCGCTTCGGCGAGCTGCTCGTGGCCGTCCGCGACCAGGAGGAGCGGGTCCGCTTCCTGGGGTACGACCCGGCGCTGGTCAAGTCCCTGGCGTACGCGGTCGCCGCCTTCGCGGCCGGGATCGCCGGCGCGCTGTTCGTCCCGATCGTCGGGATCATCTCGCCCTCGGCGATCGGCATCGCACCCTCGATCGCGTTCCTCATCGGTGTCGCGATCGGCGGCCGGGCCACGTTGCTCGGCCCGGTCCTGGGAGCGATCGGTGTGGCCTGGGCGCAGACGACCTTCTCCGAGGCCTACCCGTCGCAGTGGACCTACCTGCAGGGTGTGCTCTTCATCGTCGTCGTGGGCTTCCTGCCCGGCGGCCTGGCCAGCCTGTTCGTCATCCGGAGGCGCCGCAAGTCGACGGGATCGGACCGCGCGGCCCCCGCCACCACCGGATCCGCCACCACCGGATCCCGCTCCAACACGGAGGAGAACTCATGACCCCCGCCGCTGTGGCCACCGGCTCTACCGGGGCCGGAGGTGGCCGCGCCGGCGCCTCGACGGGTCGGACCTACCTGGAGGTCCGCGGACTGACCGTCTCGTTCGACGGGTTCCGCGCCGTCGACGGGGTGGACCTGACGCTGATCCAAGGAGATCTCAAATTCCTCATCGGACCCAACGGCGCGGGCAAGACCACCGTCGTCGACGCGATCACGGGGCTGGTCCCGGCGACGGGGACGGTCGACAAGACCGGGCAACCGGTGCTGGGGATGAAGACACACAAGATCGCCCGCATGGGGATCGGCCGGACCTTCCAGACGGCCAGCATCTTCGAGGACCTGACCGTGGAGCAGAACCTGGACATCGCGGCCGGCTCCGGTCGGGGATGGGTGACCCTGCTGCGGCGGCGCCGCGGCCGCGCGACCGTGGTCGCCGAGGCGTTGGACACCATCGGCCTCGAGCACCACGCCGGGACCAAGGCCGGAGTGTTGGCGCACGGACAGAAGCAGTGGCTGGAGATCGGCATGCTGCTCGTCCAGGACTCCGACGTGATGCTCCTCGACGAGCCCGTCGCCGGCATGGGGGCGGACGAGCGCAAGGCCACCGGCGAACTGCTCCGGCGCATCGCCGCCGACCGCACCGTGGTGGTGGTGGAGCACGACATGGATTTCATGCGTGACTTCGCCACCTCGGTCACCGTTCTCGCGGCCGGCAAGGTCCTCGCCGAGGGCACGGTCGCCGAGATCCAGGCCGACCCCAAGGTCCAGCAGGTGTACCTGGGCACCGCGGCCGCCACCGGCACCGAGTTGGACACCGGCACCGAACCCGAGATGGAGTCAGACGAATGAGCGCACTACTGCAGATGTCGGGCGTCCGCGCAGGGTACGGCGGGTCCGAGGTGCTCCACGGGGTGGACCTGGAGGTCCCCGCCGGCGGCGTGGCCGCGGTGCTCGGGCACAACGGGGCGGGAAAAACGACCCTGCTGCGGGCCGCCGTCGGCCTGCTGCCGTGCAAGGCCGGCACGATCACCTTCGACGGCCAGGACATCACCGGACTCAAACCGCATGGCCGAGTGGCGCTGGGTATCGGCTACGTGCCCCAGGGTCAGCAGTCGTTCACCCAGCTCACGACCGCCGAGAACCTGCGGGTCGTGGCGGATGGCCGCAAGCGGGGGAAGGCGCTCATCGACGAATCACTCGATCTGTTCCCGGCGCTCAAGGAGCTACTGGATCGGAAGGCCGGGTTGCTCTCCGGTGGGCAGCGGCAGCAGCTGGCCATCGCCCGGGCGCTCATCACCGAGCCGCGGCTGCTGGTGCTGGACGAGCCGACCGAGGGCATCCAGCCCAACGTCGTGGCCGAGATCGAGCGGATCATCGTGGACCTCGCCTCGCGCGGCGACCTGTCCGTGCTGCTGGTCGAGCAGCACGTCGGGTTCTCCCTGCGTGCCTCGGACGTCTATTACGTGGTGGAGTCGGGACGGGTCACCCACTCGGGCGCCTCCGACGACACCGCCGCCCACGAGGTGACGTCGGCGCTGGCGATCTGAGCGGGCGGGCCCCACGGCCTCCTCTCTCCACCGCCCACCCCGGCCACCCGCCCACC
>NZ_JAALDX010000265.1 GCF_014145095.1 Dietzia sp. SLG310A2-38A2
GCCCGGTACCGGCTCGGCCGACGACCCCGCCCTCTGTCGAGGGCGACGGGCTCCGGTTGGTACACGACGGATTTCGGACGGTGCTCCGGCTTCCCGCGTTGCTATCCCGGTGCACACTTGTCGACTCTCATTTCGACCCCGAGGCGGGCGCCGTAATCGCCAACTTCGTCCCGGATCCCGAACTGTGGCCACCGAATCTCGTCCCGTCCGGATTCGCCGACCAATCCGGGTAGTATCCGCTCCGTCAACTCCCCAACGACGGAAGGTCCGGTGACCCACGTTGCTGTACTGGTTGTTCAAGTACGTGCTGATCGGTCCCTTCCTGAGAGCGACCAGTCGAACCACGACCACGGGGCAGGAGAACTTCCCCGTGAGCGGGGCGGCACTGCTCGTGGGGAACCACTACTCCGTCGGCGACTGGTTGTTCACGGTACTCCTGCTCCCGAGGCGGGTCACCTTCCTGGCCAAGAGCGACTACTTCACCGGCACCGGGATCCGCGGCGTGCTCAGCAGGTGGTTCTTCGCCGGAACCGGTCAGCACCCGATCGATCGCACCAACGCGGACGCCGCTCAGGCCGCACTGAACGCCGGGATGGAGGTGCTCTCGGCCGGGCAGGTCCTGTGCATGTACCCGGAGGGCACCCGCTCACCGGACGGACGGCTTTTCCGCGGTAAGACCGGACCAGCGCGCCTCGCTCTCCGAGCCGGGGTGCCGATCATCCCCGTGGGGGTGAGTGGGACGGGTGAGTACGTCCGTAAGATCAGCAGGTTGCGCCGGAGCCGCGTCGAGGTGCGGGTCATGATCGGTGAGCCGCTCGACCTGACCCCGTGGGCCGGGAGAGAAGGCGACCGTGCGGCGGAGCGGGAGATCACCGACGAGTTCATGAGGCGCATCCAGGCGATGACCGGTCAGGACTATGTGCACGATACCTACGGAGCCGACATGAAGAAGCGGTACGAGGCGGTGCGACGGGCCGGGCGTAATCTCCTCGACCATCCCGTCGACGGGCAGCGCTGACGCCGGTGCGCTACTTCTACGATTGTGAGTTTATCGAGGACGGAACCACTATCGACCTGGTGTCGGTGGGGGTGGTGGCGGAGGACGGCCGCGAGTTCTACGCGGTGTCCACGGATTTCGACCCGGCGAAGGCCGGCCCGTGGGTCCGGCGGAACGTCCTTCCGAAGCTGCCCAATCCCTCGTCCCCGGCCTGGATGTCGCGGGCGGGGATCCGGGACGGGTTGTACGACTTCGTCACCGCACCGATCTCCGGGCCGGTCGAGTTGTGGGCGTGGATCGGGGCCTATGACCACGTCGCGGTGTGCCAGCTCTGGGGCGACATGACCGAGCTGCCGGCGGCGATGCCGAGGTTCACGCGGGACGTGCGACAGCTGTGGGAGATGGCCGGGCAGCCGGAGCTGCCCCCGCACCCGGGCGGAGCCCACGACGCCCTCGGCGACGCACGCCATGCGTCGATGAGATTCCGGGCGATCGCGGCGAAGGCGCCCCACCTGGGTCTCTGAGGTCGCCTCGGGCGGTGGTGGCGTATCCTCGCGGGGTGAGCAACTGGACAGTCGACGTCGACATCGCACAGCTTCCCGACCTCCCCCCGCTCTCGGCGGACCTCGATCGGCTTCTGGCGGACGCCCTGTCGCGACCTGCACTGCAGCAACCGTCGTGGGATCCCGATCACGCCGCGGCGATGCGCAAGGTCCTCGAGAGCGTGCCGCCCATCTGTGTGGCATCGGAGGTCGAACACCTCTCGGATCGGCTGGCCGACGTCGCGCACGGTCGTGCATTCCTGCTCCAGGGCGGGGACTGCGCGGAGACGTTCGAGGCCAACACCGAGCCGCACATCAAGGGCGTGATCCGGACGCTCCTGCAGATGTCCGTCGTCCTGACCTACGGTGCGTCCATGCCGGTCGTCAAGGTCGGCCGGATCGCCGGTCAGTACGCCAAACCGCGCTCCGCGGACCGGGACGCCACCGGCCTGCTCTCGTACCGCGGGGACATGGTCAACGGGCTCGAGGCGGAGGACTCCGCTCGTGAGCACGACGCGTCCCGCCTGGTCCGCGCCTACGCCAACGCCGCCGCGGCCATGAACCTGGTCCGCTCCCTGACGGCGTCGGGGACGGCGGACCTGCACCGCGTGCACGAGTGGAACATGGAGTTCGTCGCCGGGTCGCCGGCCGGCGCGCGCTACGAGGCGCTCGCGGCGGAGGTCGATCGCGGGCTGCGGTTCATGGACGCCTGTGGTGTCTCCGACGAGAACCTGCGGTCGGCCGACATCTTCTCCTCCCACGAGGCGCTGGTCCTCGACTACGAGCGCGCGATGTTGCGACTGGCCGATGACGGCACGGGCCTCACGGGTGACGCGGAGCAGGGGCTGTACGACCTCTCGGCTCACTTCCTGTGGATCGGGGAGCGGACCCGTGGGATCGACGACGCCCACGTGGCGTTCGCCTCACTCATCGAGAACCCGATCGGTCTGAAGATCGGCCCCTCGACCACCCCGGAGCTCGCGGTGGAGTACGTGGAGAAGCTCGATCCGCGCAATCGTCCGGGACGCCTGACCCTGGTCTCCCGCATGGGCAACGACAAGGTCAGGGACGCGCTCCCGCCGATCGTGCAGGCCGTCGAGGCCTCGGGGCACAAGGTAATCTGGCAGTGCGACCCGATGCACGGCAACACCCATTCCACGTCGAACGGCTACAAGACCCGGCACTTCGACCGGATCATCGACGAGGTCCAGGGTTTCTTCGAGGTCCATCACGCCCTCGGTTCGCATCCGGGCGGGATCCACATCGAGCTCACGGGCGAGGACGTGACCGAGTGCCTCGGGGGCGCCCAGGACATCTCCGACCTCGATCTGGCCGGCCGCTACGAGACCGCGTGCGACCCGCGGCTCAACACGCAGCAGTCGCTCGAGCTGGCCTACCTCGTGGCCGAGATGCTCCGCAACTGAGGACGTAGGTACCAGACCGGTCTCGCAGGGCGCCGCTGACGGCCTCACCCCAGGGCGTCGATCTCGACCTCACTGCCCCGGGCCACGACCCGTCCGGGCAGGGGGTTCTGGCCGTAGACGATCCCGCTCCGGGAGCCGGTGTCGAGGGTGGGGTTCAACCCGGCGTCCCGCAGGGTCTCCTGCGCGTTCGAGGCCCTGGCGCCCAACACCACGGGGACGGTCACGGCGTTCGACGGGACGATCCGCAACACCGCGTTGGCCGGATCGAGTCGCCGACCGGCGGGCGGGTCGGTGCGGACCACCCGGCCGTCGGAGATCTGCCGGTCGGTGACGGGGGCCTCTCGGACGATGGTGAACCCGGCCTCCTCGAGGACCTGCGCGGCCTCGTCGACGGGCACGTCCGTGACATCGGGGACCGTGAGCGCGTTGGAGACCAACAGCGTCACGTCGTCTCCCCGTGCGACGTCCGTTCCGGGGTCGGGTTCGGTGCCCACGGCGAGCCCGCCGTCCACCTCGCCGTCGTAGACCCGTCTGACCTCCGACACGGTGAGGCCGGACCCCTCCAGCGCGGCCCGTGCCTGGTCCTCCTCGAGTCCCGTGACCTCGGGGACGCTCACCGGCGCGGGCCCCGAACTCGTCACCATCGACACCCTGGTCCCCACGTCGACGGTCGTCCCGGGCCGAGGTTCCAGAGCCACCACCTGACCGACCGGGACCGAGTCGGAGTGTTCGCTCCCGCCACGGACCGGTTCGAGCGAGTTCTCCCGCAGGAGTGCGGAGACGGTGTCGACGTCGCGTCCGGCGCCCACCTCGGGCACGACCGGGCGGCCCACTGAGACCAGGACCGCCACCGTCTCCCCCCGGGGCACCCGGGCCCCGGCCTCGGGGTCGGTCCCGACCAGACCCGCCCGGGGGACGTCGTTGCTGAACGCGTCGCGGGTCGAGGCGGACAACCCGACCTCGTTCACGGCGTCGGTCGCCTGTCCCACCGACATGCCCTGAACCGCGGGGACGGTGACGAATCGGCCGGACCCGAGCCACCAGCCGGCGAGAGCCAGCACGAGGGCTACGGCGAGGACCACCACCAGCCACAGCAGACCGAGCTTGCGCCGGGGGCGGATCGGTGTCCGGTCGGGGGACCGCTCGACCTCCCCCGG
>NZ_JAALDX010000266.1 GCF_014145095.1 Dietzia sp. SLG310A2-38A2
TCCGCCCGCCTGCAGACCCGCGACCACCTGCGTCGCCATCACCGCAGTGAGGTGGGGGTCCTCGCTGAAGTACTCGAAGTTGCGGCCGGCCCGCGGATCGCGCTTGATGTTGATCCCCGGACCCAGCAGGACCCCCACCCCGGAGGCCACGGCCTCGGCGGCCAGCGCGGTTCCGATGCGGCGGGCCAGGGCGGGGTTCCAGCTCTGCGCCAGTCCCGCGGCCGGGGGGAAGCAGGTGGCAGGGTCGCTCGCGCTGAGGCCGAGATGGTCCGACGCGCCGGACTGGAACCGCACCCCGTGCGGGCCGTCGGTGAGCACGACCGCGGGCACGCCGGGGAGCTCCTCGGTGCGCCAGAACGACGCACCGCTACCGAGCGCGGCCTGCTGTTCGAGATCCAGACCGAGATCGGGCCCGAGGGCCCCGACCTCCTGATCGGCCGCGGCGTGCGCGAGGGCGGGTGGCGACGCGGGCGGTGACGACTCCGTGCCTGATCTCATGCGGTGACCCCGTCCTGGTGCGTCGTCCAGTTGTAGCATGGGGCGCGCGGCTAGCATTCCGATATGTCCGCCGATGGAACAGCTGTAGAGGCTCGACCACGACGCGGATCGAGCGCCTCGGCGACGCGCACCCCACGAGAACGCAGAGGGATATGACCGAGTTCCTGCTGTTCTGTGTGCCGACCCTCATCTACGTGGTCGTGCAATCCCGTCGTCGCGACCGCTCCGTCGGGACGGCGATGCGACTCGCGGGGGTGTCCCGGGGTACGCCGGCGGCGTACGGACGGGCGGTGCTACTGCTCGTCCCGCTGCTGGCGGCGGGGTGGCTCTCGCTGGCCCTGGTTCCCGCCGAGGTACTCGAGCGACCAGGGGTCTCGGTCGCGGCGATGACCTCCGTGGGTGTCGCTGCCGCCGTGGTGCTCCGGGCCGTCGGCGAGGAGGCCTTCTTCCGAGGCCTGCTCGGCGGTGTGCTCATCCGGCGGTTCGGCTTCGGGTGGGGCAACCTGCTCCAGGCGGGGCTGTTCCTCGTGCCGCATCTGGCCCTGCTGGCGGTCGATGCCAGGCTGTGGCCTCTCATCCCGGTGCAGTTCACCGCCGGGTGGCTGCTCGGCTGGCTGCGTCACAGAACAGGAACCTTCGTCCCGGGGGCGGCGGTGCACGCAGTGGCGAACGTCGCGGCGGGTGCGCTCACCGCGGGTCTCCTCGCCGTCTGAGATGGCAGGGTTGTGAGAGGACGCCAGGGCGACCGAGCGACGGGGGTAACCGCACGCCCGGCTTTTGTACGATGCCCCGGTGAACGCATCATCCGACCCCGTGAGCGGCGACCGCGGCCCGGCCGACGTGGCCGTGGAACCCGCCGACTGGACCGAGCCGACCGAGACGGTTCCCCGGCGACGAATCATCTTCGCCTCACTCATCGGCACGACCATCGAGTTCTACGATTTCTACATCTTCGCCACGGCCGCGGTCTCGATCTTCCCGCTGCTCTTCTTCCACGGAGGCGACTCGGGTGCCGCTCTGCTCGCCTCCATGGCCACCTTCGGAACCGCGTTCGTCGCCCGCCCGCTGGGCTCGGTGATCTTCGGTCACTACGGGGACCGGCTGGGCCGCAAGGTCACGCTCGTGGGGGCGCTGCTCACCATGGGAATCGCGACCTTCCTCATCGGACTGCTGCCGACCATTCACCAGATCGGGCTGTGGGCCCCGGCGATGCTCACCATCCTGCGCTTCTTCCAGGGCATCGGGCTGGGCGGTGAGTGGTCGGGTGCGGCGCTGCTGGCCTCCGAGACCGCGCAGCCGGGCAAGAGGGCCTTCGCCGCGATGTGGCCGCAGCTGGGTGCGCCGTTCGGGTTCATCCTGGCCAACGGGCTCTTCCTGCTGCTGACCACCTGGTTCGCGTACGACTCCACGGCCAGCGACCTGTCCGATCCGTTCCTGGTGTGGGGCTGGCGCCTGCCGTTCCTGCTCTCGATCGTGATGGTGGCCGTCGGCCTCTACGTCCGACTCCGGATCGAGGAGACCCCGGTCTTCGCCCGGGCCATCGCGGACGATCAGCGGGTCAAGACACCGGTGTCGGAGGTGTTCAGCAAGAACTGGCGGGAGATCATCCTCGGCACGTTCATCATGCTTGCCACCTACGGCCTGTTCTACCTGATGACCACGTGGATCCTGTCCTTCGCGATCGGCGGAGAGGGCACCGGCGGGTTGGGGTACGGCTATCGGTCGTTCCTGACCCTGCAGGTGCTCGCGATCATCCTCTTCGCGGTGTTCGTGCCGGTGGCCGGGCTTCTCGCCGACGCGCTCGGGCGGCGGCGCATGCTCATCGGCGTCACCATCGCCATCATCGCCTTCGGGCTCAGCTTCGGCTGGTGGCTGGACCCCGAGGCGATCGGTACCGGCGAGGACCTCGACGTGACCCGCATGCTGCTCTTCCTGTGCGTCGGCATGATCCTCATGGGCCTGACCTTCGGGCCCATGTCGGCCGTGCTGCCGGAACTGTTCCCCACCAACACCCGGTACACAGGCTCGGGAGTCGCGTACAACTTCTCGGCCATCCTCGGCGCCGCCCTCACGCCGTTCGTCGCGGTGTGGCTGGTGCAGAACTTCTCGGTGGCCTACGTCGGGTACTACCTGGTGGGTCTGTCCGTGCTGACCATCATCTCGCTCATCCTGGCCCCGGAGACCAGCAAGAAGTCTCTGTATTCGTGACCCGCGAGCCCATAGGATGGGCGCGTATGAACGCAGTCTCCAGGGTCCTGCTCGGGTTGTTGATCTTCAACGGCGTCACCGCGGTCGGCGGTGGGCTCGCGCTCATGACCGGCGTGATCCCCGACGAGCCGTCGTGGGTCGAGCACACTGATTTCCGCACCGTCTATTTCGCCGGCGTGATCCTGCTCGCGCTCGTGGGGGGCAGCGCCCTGTTCGCGGCGACGGTGATGCTCAAGCGGAGCGTCGGATGGCAGGCGGCCAGCATCCTGTCCGGCTGGATCATGGTGGTGTGGATCGTCGCGGAGATCGCCTCGATCCGCGGCTTCCACGTCCTGCAGGTGGTCTACCTGGTCACCGGGGTCGCCGTGATCTGGTGCACCCCGACCACCCCGGTCCCGACCACCCCGACCTCGTCCCCGACCACCCAGCGAGGGGCGCCGGACAGGACCGGGTGAGATCGACGACGACGAGGTCCGCGTCCCTCACCGCGTCGGCGGAACCCGGGAGCGCGCCTGTGCGTGGGCTCAGCGTGAGCCCCTCCCGGACATCGCGCGGAAGACGTTCAGCGCCCCGAGCACGATGAGTGAGATGCCGAGCAGCCACCACAGGAATCCGGCGCCCCACACCGGGGTGCTCAGCAGAGAGACGCCGGCGAGGACCGAGATGATCGCGAACACGATCGTCACGCCCTTTGCACCGGACTCACCGAGGGTGAACAGGGCGGTGAACCCCTCGACGATCCACATGACGCCGATCATCACGGTGATGAAGACGGCGAGGAACGCCGCAGACTCTTGGAGCGAGAAGAAGGCGTAGGCGCCGGCGATGACCCAGAGCAGGCCCAACAGGACGTGGCCCACCCGGCTGCCCGTTCCGTGGCTCGTGGCGAGGAGGCCGATGGAGGCGTAGACGACGCCCGCGATGATGGCGTAGAAGGCGAGCACACCGGTGATGGCGACGGCGGTCTTGGCGGGCCAGAGAAGAACGGCGATGCCGAAGCCGATGGCGAGGAGGCCACCGATCAGCAGCGCGAGACGCACGGCCTTGGAGGCTTGGGAGGTGGTGGAACGGGCGGCGGTGGACGTGGTCATTCTGGGAACCTCGCTCGGGAGAGGCGGACGATCGCGGTCGCGATCAACGGAAATTAATCTAGTCCGGTCGAGCCCGTGGCGGGGCGGGTTCGGTTGCCGCTCGACCTCGCGCCGGCGGCCGACACCACCTCGCCGGACCCCCGCGCCTCCCGTGGCCGAGTCCTCCTGCGTTGTTCATCCGGCGTTCAGGCGCAGGGAACTGGGGGAGAATCCTGGAATGTCACGGTGGACCGTCACGGACCACCGTGGCCAGTCGGCAACTGAGGAGTTCACAGCACAATGACCACGACCGCTCGAACCGGTACGCGTTTCCTGACCCGGGCAGCCGCTCTGGCGGTGGCCGGCGCCCTCACGCTCACGGCGTGCGCCGAGCCCGACGACGGAGGCGAGACCACGGCGAGTGGGGACGGGGTCACCGGCACGGTCACCCTCTACACCTCCGAGCCCCAGGCGAAGATCGACGAGATCATCGCGGCCTTCAACGAGGAACAACCCGACATCACGGTCGAGGTGTTCCGCGCCGGGACGGGTGACCTGCGCGCCCGCATCGCGGGGGAGCAGGCCACGGGGGAGATCGGCGCCGACGTGCTCCTGGCCGCCGACGTCCCGACGTTCGAGGGATACAAGGAGCAGGACCTGTTCCGCGAGTTCACCCCGAGCGACACGGACGCACTCGTCGAGGTCGCGGTGGACCCCGATGGCTACTACGTGGGGACACGGATCATTCCCACCGTGATCGCCTACAACACGAACGACGTCGACGAGCCGCCGACCTCGTGGGCCGAGCTCACCGAGCCGGACTACGCCGAGCGGATCGTCCTGCCCAACCCGGACATCTCCGGCGCGGCCGCGTTCAACGCCTCGGCGTGGAGCCTGCACCCGGATCTCGGCCCGGAGTGGATCGAGGCACTGGGCGCTAACACCCCCCAGGTCGCCGAATCGAACGGTCCGGTGGCCCAGGCCGTCGCCGAGGGCTCGCGTCCGATCGGCATCGTGGTGGATTACCTCGTGCGCGACCTCGCTGCGGCGGGTTCGCCGATCGGGGTCAGCTATCCCGACGAGGGGGTCCCGTTCATCACCCAGCCGGGCGCGGTGTTCGCCGATGCCCAGGACCCTGAGGCGGCTCAGCTGTTCCTCGACTTCGTCGTCTCCACGCGTGGCCAGGAGATCGCCGTCGAGCAGAACTACCTGCCGGTCCGCGACGACGTGGGCACCCCGGAGGACGCGCCGTCCCTGGACCAGATCGCGCTGTTCGACCAGAATCTCGAGGCGATCGCCCAGAACCAGGACGCCGCCGTGACCGCGTTCAACGAGGCGATCCGCTGACGCCACGCGTCCGCCCCCAACCCCGCCCCCGACCCCGATTCCTCCAGTGACCCTGCCGATCCGGATCGTCCTCTGGTCGTCGCTCCTCGGGGTCGCGGTCCTGCCCCTGGCCCTCGTCGTCTCACTGGGTTTCGGGGCCAACCACCTGCCGCTGCTGCTCGACGGTGGCATCGTGCAGGCCGCGGTGAACAGCGTGACCACCTCGCTGGCGGCGGCGGTCGGCGCTGTCGTGATCGGCACGGTGATGGCGTTCCTGCTGGACCGGACCGACCTGGCCGGGCGCAGGCCGCTCAAGCTGCTGCTGCTCACGCCGCTGTTCGTGCCGCCGTTCATCGGGGCGATCGCCTGGACGGGCCTGGTCACGCGGGGTGGACTCGTCGACCGCACGCTGGGGTTCGCGCCCTGGGACTTCTACGGGTTCTCGGGCGTGGCGTTCCTCCTGACGCTGCACAGTTATCCCGTCGCCTACTTCGTGGTGGCCGCGGCGTTGCGCAGGATCCCCGCGGACCTGGTCGAGGCCGCCCGGATGGGCGGTGCCACACCCCTGCGGACGCAGCTGGATGTGACGCTGCCGCTCATCCGTCCGGCAATCGCGGCGGCGTTCACGCTGACCTTCGTCAGCAGCATCGGCGACTTCGGCATCCCGATCATCGTGGGCGTGCCCGGCGGTTTCGACACGCTGTCGACGATGGTCTACCGGTACCTCGAGTCCGGAACCGTGGACTCGCCGCTCCAGGTGGTCTCGCAGATCGGCATCATCCTGCTGGTGCTGGGAGTGATCGGCACGATTCTCGACCGGCGGATATCGAAGCGGGTCGTGGAGTTCGGCGGGTCCGGGCGGGAGTTCGACACGATGTCACTCGGGCGGTCGCGGGCCGGGATCTCGGCTGTGGCCTGGGTCTTCGGCCTCGTCACCACAGTGGCCCCGCTCGCGGGCCTCGTGGTCAGGTCCCTCCTGCCGGCGCCCGGGGTGCCGCTGACCCTGGAGACGATGACGCTGGGCAACTACGAGCGCGTGCTCACCTCCGCGCAGACGATCAACGGCGCCACCAACTCGGTGGTCCTCTCGATCGGGGCCGGGGTCCTCTGCGGGATCCTCGGTCTCGCGGTGGGCCTGTTCACCACGCGGCTCGCCCGGGCCGACCGTGAGCCGATGTTGCTGACGGTGCTGCTCCCGCAGGCCGTTCCCGGTCTGGTCATCGCCACGGGCTGGCTCATCCTCGGCCGGTACACCGGGCTCTACAACACCGGCTGGGTGATCCTCGGTGCGTACGTCACCGCGTTCGCGGCGATCGTGGTCCAGACGGTGCGCGGCCCACTGGCCGGGATGCACTCCTCGATGGAGGAGGCCGCCAGGATCGGCGGGGCCGGCCCGTTCCGGGCGCACCTCGACACGAGCGTGCGTCTGGCGTTGCCGGCCGCGGGGATCGGCGCGATCATGGTCGCCGTCACGGCCGTGCGCGAGCTGACGCTGTCGGTCCTGCTCGTCTCACCGGGGACGCAGACCCTCGGCGTGGTGATCTTCCAGTACCAGAGGGCCGGCGACGTCAACGCCTCGTCCGCGCTCTCAGTGATCCTCATGCTGGTGGGCCTGGCGGTGCTGGCACTGTTCGGATCCCGGTTCACCAGGTCCGACTCGGAGACAGGGAAGCTGAATGTCTGAACTCGACGCCACAGGGGTGAGCGTGCGCTTCGGCTCCACGCGAGCCCTCGATTCGGTCGACCTTCGCGTGGACGCCGGACGGATCCTGGCCCTCGTCGGCCCGTCCGGCTCCGGCAAGTCGACCTTCCTGCGGGCGGTGGCGGGCTTCGTCACACCGGACGCCGGCACCATCCGGGTCGGGGACCGCGTGTTGGTGGGCGACGGGGTCATGGTGCCGCCCGAGCGCCGGGGACTGGGCATGGTCTTCCAGCACCACGCGGTGTGGCCGCACATGAGCGTTGCCCAGAACGTGGCCTACCCGCTCAGGCGCGCCCGGTGGAATCGGACGGATCGCGAGGCGCGGGTGGCGGAGGTGCTCGCGACCGTCGAACTCGGGGACCTGGCCGACCGCGCGCCGGACACCCTCTCGGGCGGCCAGCGCCAGCGGGTCGCCCTGG
>NZ_JAALDX010000267.1 GCF_014145095.1 Dietzia sp. SLG310A2-38A2
GGCCAGCGTCGGGTCCGACAGGTGCTCGACTGCCTGGCCGTCCAGCGCGAACGGGCCCTGCCCGGACGGTACGAACGCGTCCGGGTGGATCCGACACGACTCGGCCAGGTCGATCACGCCCGGGGGGACGTCCACGCCGACCGCGCCCAGCGGGCGACCCATCGGGTCGGTGGTCATGAGGAGCGTCTCGACATCGGCCGGGTGGCGTTCCAGGCGGTCGGCGGTGGTGATCACCGCCACGGCGTCGTCGGCCGGCCCGGTCCGCACCTCGGCCCCTGCCCACCAGACGCCCAGGAGAACCCCGGCGGTGAGCCAGTGGGCCGGCAGGTCGCACACCACGACGTCACCCGGGGCCACGCTCACCTCATCGCGCAGCAGCCCGGCGATCTTGGCGGCCCAGTTGGCGGTCGAGGTCACGGACAGCTCGATCCGGGACGGGGCGCCGAGGTCGTAATGCGTGACCAGCGGCGCGCCCGGGTCCGCTGCGAGGAGCGGCTGGAGCACGGTGTCTGCGGCGGTGTTCACGGGTCGTCCTCCGGGTGGTCGGTCGGGTGCGGCTCGGTCAGGTGCGGCCCGGTCGGGTGAGGCTCGGTCGGGCGAGGCTCGGTCAGTTCACACAGGGGACGTCCGAACCGCCGGCATCGAAGGTCGGACGCTGCGCGATCGACGGTGGCAACGGGGCGTAGGTGGTGGTCTCCGGGGAGTAGGACTCGGTCGCGGAGGCGTCCCCCGTGGGGCCGCTGTAATCCTCGGCCAGAACCACGCGGACCGCTCCGGGGGGCGCAGCGGGATCCACCTGGACGGGCAGCCCGCCCAGCGCGTCGGAGACCGCGAACGCCGAGGGGTCGTCCGCCGAGCCGGCCGCGACGTGGGAGGTGTAGGCGGCGGCCGGATCGGTGAGCAGGTCCCCGACGCCGTACCCGAGTTCGGACAGCGAACCGGAGACCCGGGCCGCCAGACCGTCGATCGCGGTCGTGTTGACCACCGACACCGTCACGGCGGCGGGGTCCACGCCGGGAGTGCTGGTCGGGGTCTGATCCTGTTCCTCGACGTCGTCGGTACTGGCGAATCCGCCGACGAACTCCGCGACCTGGTCGGGGTCGACGGTGACGATGGACTCGCCCCACTCGGTGAAGGAGTCGATGCTCGTGACCGGGATGGTCTCGAACCGCACGTTCCCGCCGCTGATGTCCTGGAGCTTCATCGCGAAGTCCACGAAGTCCCAGTTCTCGTCGATGACGAACGACCGACGGGCCGCGTCGACGAGCGCTCCGAGCTTCGTCGGGTCCGCGAGGGTGCCGGCGGACAGGGTCTTCTTGACCAGCTGGGACATGAACGCCTGCTGGCGGACGATCCGGTCGAGGTCGCCTGCGGGCAGGTCGTGCCGCTGACGCACGAAGCTCAGGGCGTCGGACCCGGACACGGTCTGGACCCCGGCCCGGAAGTTCGCACCGGACAGCGGTTCGTCGACGTCCTCGTTCAGGCACACCGGCACGCCACCGACGGCGTCGGTGAGCAGGACGAATCCCAGCAACCCGATCTCGGCGTAGTGGTCGGCCTGCACGCCCGTGAGATCGCGGATGGTGTTGATCAACCCGTTGCGGCCGGCCTGGACGGCGTCGCGTTGGTCCTGCTCGGTGAGCGCGCCGTCGGGGTCGTCGGCCACGGCCTCATCGAGGTAGGCCTGCTTGTAGCCGGCGTAGACCCCGTTGATCTTGCTTCCCCCGATGTCCCGGGTTTCCACGTAGACGTCCCGTGGGATCGAGATCGCGGTGGCCGAGCTCCCGTCCTCCGGGATCCGGATGAGCAGGATCGTGTCCGTGTTCTCGCCCTCGTCCTCACCGGTCCGGACGGTGGCGAGTTCCTCCTGGCTGAGCGCGTTGCCCTGGGCGTCGGTGCGGTTGTCGGTCCCCACCAGGAGGATGTCGACGGCGCCGTCGAGCCCGCCGTCCCCCACGTCGAGCCCTCCGGCGGAGGACAGGTCGGAGCTCAGGCCGTTGAACAGCGACCAGCCCACTCCGGTCACCAGGAGGCAGAACACGGATGCCAGGGCGGCGAGGGTGCGGGCGATCCGCGAGCCCAACGGGCGGGCGGGGGTCGCGTGGCGCC
>NZ_JAALDX010000268.1 GCF_014145095.1 Dietzia sp. SLG310A2-38A2
GCACCGCGGTGGGTGCCGAGCGCCTGGTCACCGACGCGGTCCTGTCCGTCGAGGCCGGGGTCCGCGCGGACCAGCTGGCGGCGGGCGACCCCACGACCGGCGACCTCCCGGTCCCCGAGAGCGGGGAGGCCCGGGACCGAACGGTGCTGACCCTGCCCCCGGAGGCCACTCCGCAGAACGTGCTGACCGCCATGCTCACCGACACCGGGATGCGCGAGCGGATGCTCGACGGCGAGTTCGCCACCGTGGGAGTGGGAACGGCCACCGACGAGGACGGGCAGATCCACGTGGTGCTGGACTTCGAGCGCTGATCGGACACCCCGCGTCCCATCACCGGAAAGATTAAAATCCCACCAGAATGGGGGCTCCGCTAGCCCGGCGCACATCTGATCCTTACAGTGTCATCTGCACTCACTCCCCCTCGGTGAGTGCAGAATTGGAGACCCCTCGTGCGTCGCACTTCCCCTCGTTTCGTCAAGCCCCTCGCCGTCTGCGCTGCCGCCACCATGGCGGTCGCCGGACTCGGCGTCCCCGCCGCCTCCGCGCAGCAGTTCCTCATGCCGGGCTCGTCGTTCGGCGTCAACGTCGGCGGCGGCGGCACCGTCCCGGCGCTCGACCCCACAAGCGACGAGTACCGCCAGCAGCTCCACGACGCCACCAACGCCGCGCGTGTGGCCAACGGCCGGGCCCCGCTCCCGTCCAACGACGCCCTCGTTCAGCTGGCCACCGCCTGGAGCCAGGTGCAGGCCGCCGAGAACCGGATGTACCACAACCCCGAGCTGCGCAACCAGGTGCCGAGCGGCACCACGCGCTGGTCGGAGAACGTGCTGCAGAACTGGCGCAACGCCACCCCTCAGCAGCTGGTCAACCAGTGGATGGCCTCCACCGGCCACAGGCTCAACCTGCTGCGCTCCGATCACACCTCGATGGGCATGGGCGTCGCCGTGGCCGCCGACAACAAGCTCTACGCCACCCAGGTCTTCACCCGGAGCTGAGTCGGGCCCTCCGCCCGGGGCCGTCGGAAGCGCTCGCCCGAGCGCTCCCCCGTAGGCGCTCGGCGATAGACGCTCATCGATAAGGACGTTCCGCACACGTTTCGCGAGGGCGGTTTCATACG
>NZ_JAALDX010000269.1 GCF_014145095.1 Dietzia sp. SLG310A2-38A2
CCGGCCGTCACCGCGCCGTCCACGAGCCCACCCGCTCCCGCGCCACCGGCCAGGAGTGACCCCGCCGCGAGCGAGCCCCCGCCGACGGAACCGGCGCCCACAGATCCACCACCGACTGAGCCCCCACCGACCGAACCAGCGCCTACTGAACCGCCACCGACAGAACCCGCCCCCACGGAGCCCGCCGCCAGTGCGCCGGCTCCACCCGCGTAGACGTTCCACACCCCGCGGCCGCCCGCGTCCGAGTAGACCTCCTGGGCACCGGTGCCCACGTCGGTCACCACGCGGTCGGCGACCCCGTCGAAGTCCGAATCCCACAGTGCGTCGTCGGCGCGCCCGTCGCCGTCGAAGTCCAGCCACAGCGCGTCCGCGGCACCGGTCCCGAGGGTGAGTTCGGGCGCACCCTGCCATTGCGTCGGCTCACCGACGCCATCTCCGAAGAAGTAGTCCATGCCCGGAATGGTGTCGCGGACGAACCGCCCGGACCAGTGCCGAACATCGATCTGTGGACAACCGATCCGCTCTCCACAGAGTCGCCGAAGCCCTTGACGGACTCGGTCAGCGGCTGCCGCTGCGCACGAGGAGCGCCGGCTTGTCCGGATCACCGTGCAGGTCGGCGTCCCCGAGCCGAGCAGCCCGGACGCCGACGACGACGAGGAAGGCCAGCGCCCAGACGAGGTAGGCGTCACCCACCAGGTGCTGGATCGGCCCCCACGCGAGCTCGCGCCCCTCGTCGTGGGGGAACCACCACTGCGGTGTGGTCAGGAAGACCACGATGCCGGACCCGGCCAGGACGAGCCAGCCGCGCTCGTCGTCGTCGCCCCTCCCGGCCGCGCGTGCCGCCCACACCATCGTGAGCACGACGGCCGGCACCGCCCACACCCAGTGGTGTCCCCAGGACACCGGCGAGCAGAACAGGGCGACGAACCCCACCGCGACGGCGGCGGCGACCTCGTGACCGGAGCGCAGCAACCGCCACGCCACCCAGGCGATGCCCAGCCCCACCAGGGCGGACACCACGAACCACACCACCGACGCCGCCGTGTCCTCGAGACCGAGTCGGTGAACGAGCCCGTTGACGGACTGATTGGACGAGAAGGACAGCCCACCGATGCGGGCGGGATCACGGATGGCGAACGACCAGTAGCGGGCCGAATCGACCGGGGTCAACACGTGCCCGATGCCGGTGAAGGCCAGCGCGGCGAGGACCGCCGTCCCCAGGCCCCGCCAGTCGCGACGCAGCGCGAAGTACAGCAGGAACACCGCGGGGGTGAGCTTGATCGCCATCGCCAGACCGGTGAGACTCCCTCCCCACCAGCGGCCCCGGCCGCGGATCACGTCCACCAACACCAACGCCATGAGGAACACGTTGACCTGCCCGAACCCGATCGTCTCGCGCACCGGGCCGAACCACAGCGCCACGGCCATCACGGCGACGGTGATCCACCACAGCTCACGGGTGGGGCGATCGCAGGTGCGCGTGAGGACGAGCTGCACCACGTAGGCCAGCACAGCGATGGTGGCCAGCGTGATGATGACCGATGCCGCCCCCAGCGGGACCAGGGTGAACACCGAGAAGATCTGGGCTGCCAGCGGGGGATAGGTGAAGGGAAGCTCGGCCCCCTCCGCCAGCCGGGGGAGCTGGCCGTAGATCTCGCCACCGTCGCGGAAGACCTGCCCGCCGACCCGGTACACGTCCAGGTCGATGCGATACGGGGGGATCTGCTGGAGGCCCGGGATGCCAACAGTGTGGAGCAGCGTGCCGAGCAGTGCCAGGACGGCCGCCACGGCCCTGCCCGCGGTCGAGACGAGATAGCGGTCGACCGCGCCGCCGATCACGCCGGGTCGCCGTTCTTCGGGCGGTCGTCGTTCTTCGGGCGGTCGTGGTGCTCGCGGTCGTTCTGCCCGGCCCACCATCGGATGAGTTCGGCCTCGGCCTCGTCACGGTCCAGCGGCCCGCGGTCCAGGCGCAGCTCCTTGAGGAACGCCCAAGCTCGGCCGACGTCGGGTCCGGGCTTGAGGTCGAGCAGCGTCATGATCTCGTTGCCGTCGAGATCCGGCCGGACCCGCGCCAGGTCCTCCTTCTCCTCGATCTCGACGATGCGCTGCTCCAACGAGTCGTAGCTGGCCTGGAGCCTGGCCGCGCGGCGCTTGTTCCTCGTGGTGCAGTCCGCGCGGACCAACCGGTGGAGCCGGGGGAGCAGATCGCCCGCGTCGGAGACGTACCGTCGCACGGCCGAATCGGACCACTGCCCCTCGCCGTAACCGTGGAAGCGCAGGTGGAGGAAGACCAGTCCGGAGACGTCCTCGATCATCTGCTTGGAGTACTTGAGGGCACGCATCCGCTTGCGCACCATCTTGGCGCCCACCACCTCGTGGTGGTGGAACGTCACACCGCCGCCGGGCTTGGCCGCCCGCGTGGCCGGCTTGCCCACGTCGTGCAGCAGCGCCGCCCAGCGCAGCACCAGGTCCGGCCCCTCCGGTTCGAGGTCGATGGCCTGCTTGAGCACGGTGAGCGAATGCCAGTACACGTCCTTGTGCTGCATGTGCTCGTCGCGCTCCAGCTTCATCCCCGGCACCTCGGGCAGCACGCGGTCGGCCAGTCCGGCCTCACACAGCATGTTGATCCCGTCGATCGGGTAGTCGCCCAGGATGGTCTTGTCCAGCTCGGCGCGGACCCGTTCGACGGTGATCCTGTCGATCTCGGCGGTCATCTCCGTCATCGCCCGGAACACCCGCGGCGCCAGAGAGAAGCCCAGCTGGGAGACGAACCGGCAGGCGCGCAGCATGC
This sequence comes from Dietzia sp. SLG310A2-38A2, assembly GCF_014145095.1. Taxonomy (GTDB): domain Bacteria; phylum Actinomycetota; class Actinomycetes; order Mycobacteriales; family Mycobacteriaceae; genus Dietzia. The sequence goes on from NZ_JAALDX010000269.1 coordinate 2,792, forward strand.
GCAGCGGGTCATCCGAGAACGACTGCTCCGGGGCGGCTGGCGTGTCCAGCACCCCCGCGAGCAGAGCGTCCATCCCGTCGAGCGGGTCGTAGAACTCGTGACGCCCGTCGGGATGCAGGCGCACCGCCATGGCGTTGACCGTGAAGTCGCGGCGGACCAGATCGCCCTCGAGGGTGTCACCGAAGACCACCTCGGGGTTCCGGGTCACCCCGTCGTAGGAGTCCGCGCGGTACGTGGTGATCTCGATCTGTTGCTCGATACCGGAGGCGTCGTGCTTGACCGCCGACAGGGTGCCGAACTCGATCCCGGTGTCCCACACGGTGTCCGCGTAGGTCTCGAGGATCCGGCGGACCGCGTCGGGTCGTGCGTCGGTGGTGAAGTCCAGATCCGTGCCGAGTCGGCCGAGGAGGGCGTCGCGGACGCTGCCGCCGACCAGGAAGAGCTCGTGTCCGGCCTCCCCGAACGCCGCCGCGAGAGGGGCCAACACGTCCGCGTGATCGTTGAGAGTGGTCTGGGCGCCCGCCAGGAGCCGCACCCGCCGCGCCTCGAGCTCGGACGGGTCGGGCGGCGTCCCCGGTCCGTCCTGCAGTCCAGAGAACACCGCGGCGTCGTGTCGGTCCGAGGAGGCGCGGGGGTCTGGGTGGGGGTTGCGGGCTGTCACAGCGGAGACCTTACCGAGTCGGTCCGGCCGCCTTGGACCACAGCGGCTCCACGGCCTCGACCTCCGGGGGGCCGGTCAACAGGTCACCCGACTCCTCCAGATACGCCAGGTACGCGGGGTTGCCGAGGAACTCCTGCGCCGCGGCGGCATCGCGGTACTGCTGGAACACCACCAGGACGTCGGGGTCGGCGTGGGACGCGCAGAACACGTACGCCCGGTGCCCGTCGTTCGCCTGCACCGCCTCCGGCATGTGACTGCGCCACACCTCGACCAGCTCGTCCCGCCGCCCCGGCTTGGCCCGGTGGCGGAGGACCAGGGCGTGGCCTGCGGATCCTGAGCTCATGTCGCGGACTCTAGCCGTGGCCCACCCGCCGCCACACGGCCTGAGCCGATCCGCGGGCGGCACGCCGACGATTTACGGAACACGCGACACCGGCCGGTAGCATCGATGGGTGTCCGAAGCCGAACGCCCCGTCGAACCGCGCGCTAACCCGCCGCGGCGTCGTCGTGCACGGCGGCCCGCCGGATCCGGGACCACCACGTCCAATTCCGCTGGTCAGGCTTCCGAGCGGAGCTCCGGGCACCACTCGGACGGGCAGCGGACCGCGCAGGGGCAGGGGAAGACCCAGGACGGCCGGAACACCCACGGCGGCCAGGGCCAGAAGTCCGGCAGATCCGGCCAACCCGCACAGTCCGCGCAGTCGGGTCAACCCGCACAGTCAAGTCAGCCCGGTCAGGCCCGACAGGGTCGGCGCCGACGCCGTGGAGGCCGGGGCCGGCGAGGCGGCCAGGGCAGGACGCCCGAGGCCCAGCAGAACAACCCCGGTCAGGGCGACGGT
>NZ_JAALDX010000270.1 GCF_014145095.1 Dietzia sp. SLG310A2-38A2
GGCCGCACCCTCCACTCAGGGAAGGTGCGGCCCCGCCGGGGAGACCACGGGAGGTCAGCGCGCGAACAGCAGTGCGCGCTTGACCTCCTGGATCGCCTTGGTCACCTGGATGCCACGGGGGCACGCGTCGGTGCAGTTGAAGGTGGTGCGGCAGCGCCACACGCCCTCCGCGTCGTTGAGGATCTCCAGGCGCTCGGCGGCGCCCTCGTCGCGCGAGTCGAAGATGAAGCGGTGCGCGTTGACGATTGCCGCCGGCCCGAAGTACGACCCGTCGGCCCAGAACACGGGGCAGGAGCTCGTGCAACAGGCGCAGAGGATGCACTTGGTGGTGTCGTCGAAGCGGGCCCGGTCCGTCGGGGACTGGATACGCTCGGCCGTCGGATGATTGCCGGACGTGATGAGGTACGGCATGACGTCACGGAACGACTTGAAGAACGGCTCCATGTCGACGTACAGGTCCTTCTCCACCGGCAGCCCGCGGATCGGGGCGACGGTGATGGTGATGGACTTGCCGTCCTTGGGGAGCATGTCCTTCATGAGGACCTTGCACGCCAGCCGGTTGACGCCGTTGATCAGCATGGCGTCCGAGCCACAGATGCCGTGCGCGCACGAGCGGCGGAACGCCAGGCTGCCGTCGATGTAGTTCTTGACGTACATCAACAGGTTGAGCAGACGGTCCGACGGCAGCGACGGGACCTCGTACTCCTTCCAGCCCTGCGAGTCCGGATCCTCCGGGTTGAACCGGGCGATCTTGAGCGTGACCATGGTGGAGCCGGGCGGCACGGGACGGTTCGAGCCCGGCTCCTTGCCGTCGGTGGCCTTGGTGGTGTCGACTGCGGTGGTCATCAGTACTTACGCTCCATCGGCTCGTAGCGGGTCTGCACTACCGGCTTCCAGTCTAACCGGATCTCGGAGAGGAGACCGAGACCGTCCTTGACCGCCATGGTGTGCATCATGTACTCGTCGTCGTTGCGGTCCGGGTAGTCCTCGCGGGAGTGGCCGCCGCGGGACTCCTTGCGGTTGAGGGCACCCACGACGGTGACCTCCGCCAGCTCCAGGAGGAAGCCGAGCTCGACGGCTTCGAGGAGCTCGGTGTTGAACCGCTTGCCCTTGTCGCTGACGGTCACGTCGGCGTAGCGCTTCTTGAGGGCGCGGAGCTCGTCGCGGGCCTCGGTGAGCGACTGCTCGGTGCGGAACACCGAGGCCTTGTCGTCCATCATGGCCTGCATCTCGGTGCGGATGTCGTTGGCGTTCTCGCTGCCGTGTTCCGCGAGCATGCTCTCCATCCACTCGCGGACCATCTTCTCGGGCTCCTCGGGGAGCTCGACGAAGCCGTGGCTCTCGGCGTAGTCGGCGGCGGCGATGCCGGCGCGGCGACCGAACACGTTGATGTCGAGCAGCGAGTTGGTGCCCAGGCGGTTGGAGCCGTGGACGGACACGCAGGCGCACTCGCCGGCGGCGTAGAGGCCGGGGACCACGTCGTCGTTGGTGCGCAGCACCTCGCCCTTGATGTTGGTCGGGATGCCGCCCATGACGTAGTGACACGTCGGGAACACCGGGACGAGCTCGGTGACCGGGTCGACACCCAGGTAGGTCCGGGAGAACTCCGTGATGTCCGGCAGCTTCTCCTCGAGCACGTCCGCGCCGAGGTGGGTCACGTCGATGTAGACGTAGTCCTTCTCGGGCCCGGCGCCCCGGCCCTCGCGCACCTCGAGGACCATCGAGCGGGCGACGATGTCACGCGGCGCGAGGTCCTTGATGGTGGGGGCGTAGCGCTCCATGAAGCGCTCACCGTCCGCGTTGCGCAGGATGCCGCCCTCGCCGCGGACGGCCTCGGAGATGAGGATGCCCAGGCCCGCGAGACCCGTCGGGTGGAACTGGTGGAACTCCATGTCCTCAAGGGGCAGGCCCTTGCGGAAGACCACGGCCATGCCGTCACCGGTGAGGGTGTGGGCGTTGGAGGTGGTCTTGTACATCCGCCCCGAACCGCCGGTCGCGAAGACGGTGGCCTTGGCGTGGAAGACGTGCAGGTCGCCGGAGGCGAGCTCGTAGGCGACGCAGCCGGTGGACACGGGGCCCTCCGGGGTCTCCGTGAGGCAGAGGTCCAGGACGTAGAACTCGTTGAAGAATTCGACGTTGTGCTTGACACAGTTCTGGTAGAGCGTCTGCAGGATCATGTGACCCGTGCGGTCGGCCGCGTAGCAGGCCCGGCGCACGGGCGCCTTACCGTGGTCGCGGGTGTGACCACCGAAGCGACGCTGGTCGATCTTGCCCTCGGGCGTGCGGTTGAACGGCAGGCCCATGTTCTCCAGGTCGATGACGGCGGTGATGGCCTCCTTGGCCATGATCTCCGCGGCGTCCTGGTCGACGAGGTAGTCGCCGCCCTTGACCGTGTCGAAGGTGTGCCACTCCCAGTTGTCCTCCTCGACGTTCGCGAGGGCGGCGCACATGCCGCCCTGGGCGGCGCCGGTGTGGGAGCGGGTGGGGTAGAGCTTGGTGAGGACGGCGGTACGGGTCCGCGGGCCCGACTCGATGGCCGCGCGCATGCCTGCGCCGCCGGCGCCGACGATTACCACGTCGTACTGGTGCTGGTGGACCTGACGATCGGTCATGGGATTCTCAGTGCTCGCTTTCGAAGTGGAACGGTCCGCAGGCGTCGATCAGACGTCGTAGGCGAGGCCGAAGAGGGCGTAGGTGCCCAGGGCCAGGACGAGGACGGTCGCGGCGATGAGGATCGCGTTGAGCCAGAACCGCGTCGAGTCCTTGCGCGAATAGTCCGCGATGACCGTCCGGACGCCGTTCGCGCCGTGGAGCTGTGCCAGCCAGAGCATGAGGAGGTCCCACGTGGCCCAGAACGGGCTCTGCCAGCGATCCGCGACGTAGGCCCAGTCGATCCGGTGGACTCCCTCGTCGATCATGAGGCCCACGGTGAGGTGGCCGAGCGTGAGGATGACCAACGCGACGCCCGAGGCGCGCATGAAGATCCACGCGGTGCGCTCGAAGTTGCCGCGTGAGCGCAGGCGCGGGGAGCGCGGCTGGGCGAGCGAGGCGGGGCGATCGTATGACGTCTGGAGAACAGGTGCGTCTGCCATGGTGATCGTTCTCCTTAGATGTGCTGGAAGAGAAGGAAGAGGAGGCGGGCGGTCGCCGCGGCAAAGACCACGACCCAGATCGCCAGGACGGCCCAGAGCATCTGGCGCTGGTACTTCGCACCCTTGGACCAGAAGTCGATGGCGACGATGCGCAGACCGTTGAGCGCGTGGAAGAGGACCAGCGCGACCAGGCCGACCTCCAGGAGCCCGACGATCGGGGTCTTGTACGAGTCGATGACCGCGTTGTACGTCTCCGGGCTCACCGTGACGAGCGAGGTGTCCAGCACGTGCACGAAGAGGAAGAAGAAGATCGCCACGCCGGAGATACGGTGCGCGACCCACGACCACATCCCCGGGTCACCCTTGTAGATGCTGATCTTCTTATTGGGGGCCGGACGCGCCGGCGCCTGCGCAGTACTCATGGGCTTGTCGTGCCTCCGAATCGTCTGGGCGTGGTGCCATCGGCGCGCGTTTCCTGCCCGAGAGCACAGCGGGCGCCTACTAGGACTTTAGACCTGAGAGGACGCGGACGAGAAGCTGGGTGGGTAGCGTGGTCCGAACGGGTATTGCCTGTTAGGGGACCCTAATCGAAGTTACCGAAGGGTAGAAAAGGGTGTCTGTCAACGAAACCGCAGCACAGAGGAACGCGGCCCGCAGCGGTTTGCGCGAAGCCGCGCTGACGGCCGCACGGAACGCCTATCGGCCGTACTCAGGATTGGGGGTGGGGGCCGCCGCTCTGGCGTCGGAACCCGGTGGCGACGAGTGCAGGATCGTGACCGGGTGCAACGTCGAGAACGCCTCCTACGGGCTCACCCTCTGCGCCGAGTGCTCGCTCGTATCCGACCTCCACCGCACGGGTGGCGGGAGACTGCTCGAGCTCGTCGTCGTCGGCCTCGATGGTGACCCGCTGGCGCCGTGCGGGCGGTGCCGCCAGCTCCTCCACGAACACGGCGGACCGGATCTGGTCGTCCACACCGCCCGTGGTCCCGTCCGCCTGGGCGAGCTCCTGCCGGACGCCTTCGGTCCGGAGGACCTCACGTGACCCGGTCCATCGACGCCGTACGGATCATCGAGGCCAAGCGCGACGGCAACGAGCTCGGTGACGACGAGATCGACTGGATCGTCGACGGCTACACCCGCGGTCGGGTTCCACCCGAACAGATGTCCGCGTTGGCGATGGCGGTGTACTTCCGGGGCATGACCGACCGCGAGATCGCCCGCTGGACCTCCGCGATGGTCGCATCCGGCACCCGGTTGGACCTGTCCGGCCTGACCCGGGCCGGTCGTCGTGTCCCCACGGTGGACAAGCACTCGACCGGCGGCGTGGGCGACTCGGTGACGCTCGTGCTGACCCCCCTGTTGGCGACCTGGGAGCTGGCGGTGCCCCAGCTCTCGGGACGCGGGCTCGGTCACACGGGCGGAACCCTCGACAAGCTCGAGGCGATCCCCGGCTGGCGCGCCGACCTGGACGCCGCCGCCAGGCGACGGATCCTCGAGGAGACCGGGGCCGTGATCTGCGCGGCCGGTGCCGACCTCGCGCCCGCCGACCGGGCCCTCTACGCGCTACGGGACGTCACCGGGACCGTCCCGTCCATCCCCATGCTGGCGGCGTCGATCATGAGCAAGAAGATCGCCGAGGGCACCGGCGCGTTGGTGCTCGACGTCAAGTGCGGATCCGGGGCCTTCCGGCCCGACCGCGCTGATGCGGACGAGCTGGCCCGGGTGATGGTCGGCATCGGCACGGCG
>NZ_JAALDX010000271.1 GCF_014145095.1 Dietzia sp. SLG310A2-38A2
CCGTGTGACGACGAGTGCGCAGTCGCGCGCGGTGTCGTCACCATCTCCGGCATCGTCACGGCGTCCTCGGCACCGCGGCGGCGGAGGCTGGTCGCCGCCGACGGCGGGCCCGGCCCGAACGGTGAGACCGGATCATTGCGCCTGAGCGAACTGCAGCCGCTCGGGGTCTCCTACCTGTGTGCTGACGGCGCGTACGTGATCCCCCGGGGTGACCTCGCGGCGGCGGCGGTCGACCCGATCGGCATCGACGAGCAGGCGTGGTTGCGCCGTCTCGGAGCCGACACCGGACTCGCGGCGCGGCTGGCACTCCGCGCCGGCCGTCAGATCGCCGGTACCCATCCGTGGATCGTGGGCATCGACAGGTACGGCCTGGATCTCTCGGTCGGGTCCGCGACCGGGCCCAGGGAGGTCGTGAGAATCCCGTTTGCGCAGGTCTGTGGCGATTCCGAGGATGCGCAGAGGGAGCTGGACAGCCTCGGCGGCTGAGGCCGGCTCGGATCATTTCCCACCAGTGTGCACGAAACCCTTGCGCTAGAGGTAAGGCTTACCTAAGTTAGTCGCTGCGGGTAGTCACGTCCCCGCCCCCGGACCGTTCCGGCGCCTTTCCCTGGAGGCGTCGGAGCGGTGCGGGAACGACGACGAGGAGTTCGCATGCGATCACTGGTGGGGCCTGTCCCGGAGCCCGCGGAACGAGTGAGCTCGGCGCTGCGCCGGTGCCCCCGGGCCGCGCTGAGTCTCCCTTCAGTCTCGGCCGCCGTGCCCCCTCCCGAGGTGAGCCTGGTGCACCAGGTGCCCGGGACCGCCGACCTCTGGGTTGCGCTGCCCATGGCCAACGCGGTCACGATCGGCGTCGGGGGAGTGCGGGCGAGGCTCGAGGTCCTGGACGAGCTAGTCGGGGGAGCGGCCGAGGGGCGCTGTCGCCGTATCGTCGTCGTCGAGGGGCTTGTGGAGTTGCCGGGCGTGCGCGCCCAGCGCCGCACCGCGGGCGAGATCGCCCGCGACCTCCCCGACCCCGTCCTGTTGGACGTGGGGACCGGTATCGCATTGGTCCGGCTCCGCGCCGAGCGGATCGTGCTGACCGACGACGACGGGGTGACCGACATGGACCCCGAGGACCTGGCGACCTCCGGGCCCGACCCCTTCGCCGACCTCGAGGGGCACTGGTTGAATCATCTCAACGACCCGCGCTGCCAGGTGGTGCCGCGGATGGCGCTGCGCGTGTGCCGCTGCCTCCCGGCCGAGCGGCCGCTGCTGGTCGGCATCGACCGCGCCGGCGTGGACATCGAGCTCGTCGGGCGCGACGGGCGCATCCACCGGGAGCGGCTGCCCTTCGCCGAGGCGTGCGTGGGCGTCACCGAGTTGGGCACCCAGCTCCGACTGCTCGCCGGTTGCTCGCGATACCCTCTTAACCGTGCTGCTCTCCGACCGTGACCTCCGCTCCGAGCTCGCCGACGGGCGGCTCACGATCGACCCCCTGGACTCCTCGCTGATCCAACCGTCGAGCATCGACGTGCGCCTCGACAGCCTGTTCCGGGTGTTCAACAACTCGCGTTACACGCACATCGACCCGGCGCAGCAGCAGGACGACCTCACCGAGCTGGTCGAACCAGCCGAGGGGGATCCGTTCGTGCTGCACCCGGGCGAGTTCGTCCTGGGGGCCACACTCGAGCGACTGGCCCTGCCCGACGACCTTGCGGGCCGGCTCGAGGGCAAATCCTCACTCGGTCGACTCGGTCTGCTCACGCACTCCACCGCCGGGTTCATCGACCCCGGGTTCGAGGGTCACATCACGCTGGAGCTGTCCAACGTGGCGAACCTGCCCATCACGCTGTGGCCGGGGATGAAGATCGGCCAGCTGTGCCTGTTCCGGCTGTCCAGCCCTGCCGAGGTCCCGTACGGCACCGCCGCGACGGGCTCCAAGTACCAGGGACAGCGCGGCCCGACGGCCTCCAAGGCGTACCTCAACTTCCGCTGAGCAGACTCGTCGGTGGATCGGGCCCGTCGGTGGATCGGGCCCGGCCACAGTACGCTCGTCCCGCGTTCACCCCGGTGTTCCCGTGAGGACGTCCGGGGACGGTAGAACTGCTCCATGCGTATGACCGTGTTCGGGACCGGGTATCTGGGGGCCACCCATGCCGCCTGCATGGCCGAGTTGGGTCACGAGGTGCTGGGGGTGGACGTCGACGAGGCGAAGATCGAGCGCCTGCGGGCCGGCGAGGTGCCGTTCTACGAGCCGGGGTTGCCGGAGATCCTGCTCCGGCAGGTGGAGGCCGGTCGGGTGCGGTTCACCACGGACTACGCCGAGGCCGCGGAGTTCGCGGACCTGCACTTCATCGGGGTCGGTACCCCTCAGCGCAAGGGGGAGTTCGCGGCCGACACCTCGTATGTGGAGGACGTGGTGGCGCGGCTGTCGCCGCTGTTGACCTCGAACGCGGTGGTCGTGGGCAAGTCGACGGTGCCCGTGGGGACCGCGGCGCGGTTGCAGGAGATCGCCGACGAGCACTCGCGTCAGGGTGTGCGGGCGGAGGTGGTGTGGAACCCGGAGTTCCTGCGGGAGGGTTTCGCGGTGGCCGACACACTGCGACCGGACCGGATCGTGGTGGGGGTGCGTGAGCCCGGTGGCTGGGCCGAGGACGTGGTGAGGCAGGCGTACGCGCCGATCCTGGAGTCGGACCCGTGTCCGGTGATCGTGACGGACCTGGCGACCGCCGAGTTGGTCAAGGTCAGCGCGAACGCGTTCCTGGCGACCAAGATCAGTTTCATCAACGCCGTGTCGGAGGTGTGTGAGGCGGCGGGCGCGGATGTGACGGTGCTGGCGGATGCGATCGGGATGGACCCGCGGATCGGGCGGCGGTTCCTGGGCGCGGGGCTGGGGTTCGGTGGGGGGTGCCTGCCCAAGGACATCCGGGCGTTCATGGCCCGCGCCGGTGAGCTGGGCGCCGATCAGGCGATGTCGTTCCTGCGGGAGGTCGACTCGATCAACATGCGGCGCCGGGAGCGGATGGTCGATCTGGCGACCGAGGCGTGTGGGGGGATGTTGATCGGCAAGACGATCGCGGTGCTGGGGGCGGCGTTCAAACCGGACTCCGACGACGTGCGGGACTCGCCGGCGTTGAACGTGGCGGGGATGCTCTCCCTCAAGGGGGCGCAGGCGGTGGTGTACGACCCGCAGGCGCTGGACAACGCGCGGGCGTTGTTCCCGACGCTGGCGTACGCGGGGTCGGCGATCGAGGCGTGCGAGGGCGCGGACGTGGTGCTGGTGGCCACCGAGTGGGCCGAGTTCCTCGAGCTGGACCCGGCGGCCGTGACGGCGGTGGCGCGCGGGCGGATCATGCTGGACGGCCGCAACTGCATGCCCGCC
>NZ_JAALDX010000272.1 GCF_014145095.1 Dietzia sp. SLG310A2-38A2
CGAGGCGGGCGGCGGCCACCGGATCGAGCGGGCCGGCCTCGCCCGCGGACGGGCAGTCGTCGGCCAGGACACACGCTCCGCAGGCCGCGGTCCTCGCGTGGCACACCCGTCGACCGTGGAAGATGATCCGGTGACTGGCGTCGGTCCACTCCGCGCGCGGGAGCAGCCGTGACACCTCCCGCTCGATGCGGACCGGGTCGGTGGCCTCGGTCCACTTCCAGCGCGCGACCAGGCGCATGAAGTGCGTGTCCACCGTGAGTCCGGGCACACCGAAGGCGTTGCCGAGCACCACGTTGGCCGTCTTCCGTCCGAATCCGGGGAGGGTGACCAGGTCCTCGAGCCGCCGCGGCACCTCGCCGTCGTACTTCTCCACCAGCGCCGCGCCCAGACCCTGGATGCTGCGGGCCTTGTTGCGGTAGAAGCCGGTCGGACGGATCAGCGCCTCCAGCTCCTCGCGGTCCGCGCCCGCGTAGTCCGCGGCCGTGCGGTATCGGGCGAACAGTGCGGGCGTGACCTCGTTGACCCGCTTGTCCGTGCACTGCGCGGACAGGATCGTCGCGACGCTCAGCTCCAGTGGGTCACGGAAGTCCAACTCGCAGTAGACGTGCGGGAAGGCGGTCTCGAGGGTGCGGAGCATGCGCCTGGCGCGGCGGGTGCGCCCGAGGTCGGTTTCCACCCCCCTCGCGGCCACCCCTCGTCTGCGGCGCTTCACGGAAGCTGGAGCGGGGTCGGGCATGAGACCACATTACGGCCCGGACCACCCGCGGGTGCGCCGGGCCGCACGTGCGCGCCGGCCCGCGGGGGTGTTTACTCGGGGTCATGCAGGGAATCCTCGTCGTCCTGGTCCCGGTCCTCCTCGCCGGCTTCGCCCTCCTGATGGACAAGTTCGAGGCCGCCATCCTGGCCGAACCGGAGAAGATCGAGGCCTGACCCACCCCGGTCGCCGCGCGTTGGTCACACCTGGGGCACCGGAACGGCTACAGTGGCTTTCGCCACACGCACGCCATGGCGCGGACCTCGCTCGTCCACGCCCGAACGGGAGGGTCACAGACTGTGACGATAGATCGCCGCACGGACCAGTCTGCCGACGACGTACTCACCCGGGCGGGCATTTTCCAGGGTGTCGAGCCCGCAGCCGTCTCGGCGCTGCGTGCCGACCTGACCCGCGAGGAGTACTCGAAGGGTGATGTGATCATCCGCGAGGGCGAGCAGGGCGACAGCCTGTACATCGTCACCTCCGGCAAGGTGAAGCTCTCCCGCAAGGCCCCCGACGGTCGCGAGAACCTGCTGTCCATCCTCGGCCCCTCGGACATGTTCGGCGAGCTGTCGATCTTCGATCCGGGCCCGCGGACCTCGTCGGCGGTCTGCGTCACCGACGTTTCCGTGCAGTCCATGGACCGTTCCGCGCTCAAGCGGTGGATCTCCGAGCGTCCCGAGATCTCCGACCAGTTGCTGCGCGTGCTGGCCCGCCGTCTGCGCCGCACCAACAACAACCTGGCCGACCTCATCTTCACCGACGTCCCCGGTCGCGTGGCCAAGGCGCTGCTGCAGCTGGCCCAGCGCTTCGGCACCCAGGAGGGCGGCAACATCCGCGTGACGCACGACCTCACGCAGGAGGAGATCGCCCAGCTGGTCGGCGCGTCCCGCGAGACCGTCAACAAAGCCCTGGCCGAGTTCGCACACCGCGGCTGGCTGCGGCTCGAGGGCAAGAGCGTCATCATCTCCGACACCGAGCGCCTGGCCCGCCGCGCCCGCTGACGGTCGCTGACGTCGCTGACTTCATCGACAAGAGCGTTCCGCACACTTCCCCCGAGGGCGGTTTCAGGGTGCTAGCGCAACACCGGTGATTAGTTCGGTCATCTTGGCATGCGGGCTGTGGAAGTCGTGGATGGCTCGGGGGCGGATGTTTAGGAGGCGTTCGGTCTCGGCGATTTCGGCGTCGCTGAGGGTGTTGAAGTCGGTGCCTTTGGGGTAGAAGTCCCGGATCAGGCCGTTGGTGTTCTCGTTGGATCCGCGCTGCCAGGGCGAGTGCGGGTCGCAGAAGTAGACCGGGCAGCCGGTCTTGACGGTGAACGCGGCGTGCCCTGCCATCTCGGTTCCCTGGTCCCAGGTGATCGTGGTGACCAACCGGGAGGGCAGGGCCGCGATCATCGTGGCGAGCACATCGGTGACCGTGGCGCTGTCTCGGCAGCCGGGCAGTCGGCCGATCAGGGTGTATCGGGTGTGGCGCTCGACCAGGGTGACGAGCCCGGAGTTGTTCGGGCCCACCACCAGGTCGCCCTCCCAGTGCCCCGGCACGGCACGGTCGTTGGCCTCGGCCGGCCGGTCGGAAAGACGTGCCCCGTGCAGCCACGGGCGGGAGCTGCGCGGTGGCAGCTGGGAGGCGGGGACGCGGCCCTTGCGCCCGGACCGCAACGCTTTTTCCACCTTCAGCTCTTGCCGCAGCGCACCCTTGCCCTGGACGTAAAGGGCCTGGTAGATCGTCTCGTGTGACACGTGCAGCTCCGGCTGATCGGGGAACATCAACCGCAGCTGACCGGCGACCTGCTGCGGGGAGAACCTCTGGTTCAACCGGGCGATGACCTCGCGGCGAAGCTGCGTTGACTCCAGCTTGCCCGGCCGGCAGCGCGTGCGCTTGTCCAGGGCCAATTGGTGGGCCAACCGGGCGTCATAGCGTTGTTTGCCCCAGTGCTCGAACGAGTGGGCAGCCAGCTCCCGGCAGATCGTCGAGGCGGCCACCCCCAGACCCCGGGCGATCGCCCTGACGCCGGCCGGGATCGGCAGGTCCCACATGGCCTGGATGTAGACCCGATCGAACAAGCTCAACCGGCGATAGGTCGCCGCCCCTTTCAGCGGCCGCTGGGACCCGGCCGTCCCGACATCCACGCCCACGCCACCGTGCCGGCCCACTTCAAACGTCATACCAGCGAGCTTGGCCCACCTCCACGCCGTAGCCACGCTGACACCCCACTGCGCCGCGGCATCACGCCCGCTACTTCCCTCGAGCAACGAGCGACACACACCCGCCCGCAGTCTCCAGTCCAGCTCTTGAGCCACCACACACCCCGATCAGTCAGGGTGTTGCGCTAGCTACCTGAGACCACCCTCGGACGATGTGTTCGGAACGCTCTTGTCGATGGACTGCGGCCGATGGGCGCGGCCGCGCGGGGGCCGGGTCAGGCGTCGTGGATGATCACGCCGCGCATGATCTTGCCGTCCTGCAGGTCCTGGTAGCCCTCGTTGACCTGGTCGAGCGTGTAGGTCGTGGTGATGAGCTCGTCCAGCTTGAGTTTGCCCTCGTCGTAGAGGCGCAGCAGCTTGACGATGTCGTACTGCGGGTTGGCCGAGCCGAACAGGGTGCCCGTGATGGTCTTGCCGAACAGGGCCATCACGGTGCCGCTGACCTGGACCGTCTTGTCGGTCATGTTGCCCAGGCCGGTGATCACCACGGTGCCGCCCTTGCCGATCACGTCGAAGGCGCTCGAGACGACCTGCTCGTCGACGGTGCCCACCAGGATGAGCGCCTGGTCCGCCATCTGGCCCCAGGTGAGCTTCTCCACCTCGGCGTGGGCCTCGGCGGCGTCGGCGAACGCGTGGGTGGCGCCGAATTTCAGGGCCTCGTCGCGCTTGAACTGGACGGGGTCCACCACCACCACGTGCCGGGCACCCGAGTGGACGGCGCCCTGGACGGCGTTGATGCCGAGTCCGCCGATCCCGTAGATGACCACGGTGTCGCCCTGGCGCACGTTGCCGGCGTAGGTGGCGGTGCCCCAGCCCGACGGCACGCCGCAGCCCACCAGGACGGCCTTGTCGAGCGGCAGCCAGTCGTCGACCTTGACCACGGAGTGCTGCGAGATCACCGAGCGCTCGGAGAAGGTCCCGAGCATGCACATGGCCCCGAACTCCTTACCGCCGGAGCGGAAGCGGAAGGTGCCGTCGGGCATGTGGCCCTCGAGGATCGTGGCGCCCATGTCACAGAGGTTCTGCCGCCCGGTCGAGCAGTACCGGCAGGTGCCGCAGTTGGGGATGAACGAGCACACCACGTGGTCACCGGGCTTGACCTTGGTCACGCCCACGCCCACGGCCTCGATGACGCCGGCGCCCTCGTGCCCGCCGACGATCGGGAAGCGCGGCGGGAGCGAGCCGTCGGACAGGTGCAGGTCGGAGTGGCACAGGCCCGCGGCCGTGTACTTGATCAGGACCTCGCCGGGGCCGGGATCGTCCAGGTCGAGCTCGATGATCTCGAACGGCTGGTGGAGGTCGAACAGTACTGCTGCCTTGGTCTTCACGGCGGTGTTCCTTTCGGGGAGCGGGTGATCGGAAGTGGAGAGGGGGAGTGGGACTGGAACTGGAGAGGGGATGCGGGACGTCAGGAGATGTCAGAGAGAAGGGGAGTCGCCGACGTCCCCGGGGGGATCACGGGGACGCCGGGTCCCGGTCTCGGAGTCGGACCAGGTCAGAGCTGGATGTTGACCGACCTGGTCTGCGTGTACAGGTCCAGCGCACCCTGGCCCAGCTCCCGGCCCCAGCCGGACTGCTTGAACCCGCCGAACGGCATGGCGGTGTCGAAGCCGTTGTACTGGTTGACCCACACTGAGCCGGCGTGCAGGCGGCTGGCGACCTTGTGGGCCTTGGAGATGTCCTGGGTCCAGACCCCGGCGGCAAGGCCGTAGATCGAGTCGTTGGCCTGGCGGACCGCGTCGTCGACGTCGGTGAAGCGCAGGGCGGAGACGACGGGGCCGAAGATCTCGTCCGTCACCACCCGGTGGTCGGGCTCGACGTCCACGAAGACGGTCGGCTGGACGAAGTAGCCGGTGTCGCCGTGTCGGCCGCCGCCGGTCAGGGCCCGCCCGCCGTCCTCGATCCCGGCGCGCAGGTAGTAGGAGACCTTGTCGAACTGGTCCTGGTCGACCAGCGGGCCGAGCTCGGTGGCGGGGTCCAGACCGTGCCCGATGGTGGCCTGGGCGGCGGCGTCCGCGACGGCCTGGGTGAACTTCTCGTAGATGGAGTCCTCGACGTACAGGCGGGTGCCGGCGGTGCAGGCCTGGCCGTGGTTGAACATCCACGCGGCCACGGACCCGGCGACGGCGGCGTCGAAGTCGCAGTCGGCAAAGACGATGTTGGCGCTCTTGCCGCCCAGCTCGAGGGAGACCTTCTTGAGGTTGCCCTTGGCGGCGTCGACGATCAGCTTGCCCACCTCGGTCGAGCCGGTGAAGGCCACTTTGTCCACGTCGTCGTGGGCGGAGATGGCGGCGCCGGCGTCACCGAAGCCGGTGACGATGTTGACCACGCCGTCGGGCACCCCGGCCTCGGCGATGACCTCGCCCAGCAGCAGCGCGGTCAGCGGTGTCTGCTCGGCCGGCTTGAGGACCAGGGTGTTGCCGGTGGCCAGGGCGGGGGCGAGCTTCCACGCCGCCATGAGCAGGGGGAAGTTCCACGGGATGATCTGCCCGCACACGCCCACCGGGACGCGCTGGGTGTAGGCGTGGAACTGCTTGTCGCCGGCGAACGGCATCGACACGTTGACCGTGGAGCCCTCGATCTTGGTGGACCAGCCGGCGTAGTAACGGAACACGTCGGCCGCCCAGGCGACGTCCACGGCGGTGGCGATCGCGACGGACTTGCCGTTGTCCAGGGCCTCGATCTGCCCGAACAACTCGGCCTTGGCGTCCAGCAGGTCGCCGATGCGCCACAGGATCTGCTCGCGCTGGTTGGGCTTCATGGTCGCCCACGCGCCGTCGTCGAAGGCCCGGCGCGCGGCGGCGACAGCCCGGTTGACGTCCTCGGGTCCGCCGTGTGCGACCTGGGTGATCTCGGCGCCCGTGGCGGGGTCGAAGGTGCCGAAGGTGCGGCCGTCCGCGGCGTCGACCCACTGCCCGTCGATGAAGAGCTGGTGCGGGCGGCCGAGGAAGTCGCGGGCCTCGGCGCCGAGCCGTTCGTCGACCTGGGTGGTGGCGCCGGTGTCCCGGGAGAGTGTGCCGGTCATTGTGTCCTCCAAAAATCCCGACCGACTCGATGTGAGGCCGGTCACAACCCATCATGGGGTCGTGGGCGGGAGGTGGAGTGTTCAGTTTCTGGACACCTTCTAGGACAGGCCGAATTCCCTCATCCGGGCGTAGAGGGTCGTCCGGCTGATGCCCAATCGCTTGGCGGCGCGGGACCGGACGCCGTCGCAGTCCGCCAACGCGGCCACGATCGCGTCGTACTCGCCCCGTGCGAGCTCACCGGCGCGCGGTGGCCGGACGGAGCGGGCGCGGGAGGGCAGTGAGTCCACGTCGAGGGTTCCCGACCCTCTCTTCGAGTTCTGGGTGAGGCAGTCGCCCAGGACGGAGCGCAGTGACACCAGCCCGTTGGGCAGGTCCAGTGCGCAGACGGCGTCCACGAACCGGACCGTCACGCTCGGCGTCCCGACCCCGCGCCCGGCGGCCAGGTCCGCGACCATCCGGCGCACGATCTCGCCGCTCTCGGAACCGCGCTCGTGCAGCGGACGCAGGACCGTCC
>NZ_JAALDX010000273.1:0-8843 GCF_014145095.1 Dietzia sp. SLG310A2-38A2
GTCGCCCGAGAGGCGGTGCGCGGAACGCTCTTTTCGATGGTCGGAGCTGCTACTCGGCCACCATGAGCTTGGCCATCTGTGCCTCGTAGATGGCGTCCAGGGCACCGGCCGCGGAGGGCAGGACCGGGTCCGCCGCCGGGTCGTTGCCACGGGCCGCGTACTCCACGCTCACGGTGGTGTCGCGGGCGAAGCCGTGGATCGCGACGGCCCGGCTCAGCGAGCGGGTGCCGTCCGGCCGGGTGGTGATGAAGTCGCTGGTGACCCGGAAACCCTCGGTGCCGTTGATGGCCGGGGCGTCCGCCACGGTCATCACGAGCTCGACGTCGGGGTTGGTGGAACTGCGCGAGGAGGTGCAGGCCTCGTACAGTGAGCGGTCCATGAAGTCGTCGAGCTTCTGGCTCACCATGCCGATACCGAAGCGGTGCTCGGTGTCGTCCTCCTCCGACTGCTTGTACCGCACTGCTGCGGTCAGGCCGTCGGTGGTCGCGAAGTTGGAGACCGTCTCCAGGCGGGAGACCCTGTCGCACGCCGGGTCCTCCATGAGCTGCTTGCCCTGGTCGGCGACGAGCTTGTCGACCGCCTCCTGGAGGAGATCCGGCTCGATCACCTGCACCACGCCGCCACCGGGGGCCTCGCCCTCGGCCAGGACCAGCTGGTCGAGAGGTGCCTGGGGCGCGGACTCGTTGACGGTCGCCGTGGTCTGGGTGTCGCCCGAGGCGTCGCCGTTCCCGGAGTCGTCGGAATCCGACGTGCAGGCCGTGAGTGCGGCCGCGGTGACCAGTGCGAGGCCGGCGATCGCGACACGGCGGGGATTGCGGGTGCGAAGTCGCATCTCTCTCCTTCTAGTGCAGAGTCACCGACCATAGTGCCACCGGGCGCCCGGCAACAGTGCATTCCGCCCCGCGTGGAGGCCAGGTGGGCCCCACATCGCTCCCGCGTGGAGGCCGGGTGGGCCCCACTTTCCTGTCGCACATCGCTCCCGCGCGGGCGTGAGATGGGCCGCACGGGGGGAGGTGAGGGGTTCGGCACGGCGGCCGGGTGTTTACCCTTGATGCGTCACCGGACGAGCCCGATCGGCCCACCGACCCGGAAGCAGGATTCGACATGGACCATGACGGCATTGATGCCGTGCTCTTCGACCTCGACGGGGTCATCACCCCGACGGCGGAGAAGCATATGCAGGCGTGGAACCGGATGTTCTCCGCGTACTTCGCCGACCGCGGGATCGACCCGTACTCGGACGAGGACTACTTCCGCTACATCGACGGCAAGCCCCGGGTGGAGGGCATCGCGTCGATGCTCGCCGCGCGCGGCATCACCCTGGAGCAGGGAGGCGAGACGGAGGGCGACGACGACGAGATCGCGGCCGCGGCCGACACGGTCACGGGCCTGGGTCTGCGCAAGAACATCGTCTTCCGTGAGCTGCTCGACGAGGGGATCGAGGCCTACCCGGGATCGGTCGCCTACCTCGACGCACTCGACGCCGCCGGGATCGCCTCCTGCGTGGTCTCCAGCTCCAAGAACGCGCGCCCGGTGCTCGAGGCGGCGGGACTGCGGGACCGCTTCGAGATCGTCGTCGACGGACTCGTGGCGCAGGCCGATCAGATCCCCGGCAAGCCCCGCCCCGACACGTACCTGCGGGGGGCCGAGCTGCTGGGCGTGCCCGCGGACCGCTGCGCGGTGATCGAGGATGCCGTCTCGGGCGTGCAGGCCGGTGCCGCCGGCGGGTTCGGCAAGGTCATCGGCGTGGACCGCGGCGCGGGCCGCGATGTCCTGCTCCGGGAGGGCGCCGACCTCGTCGTCGTCGACCTGGCCGAGTTGATCCCCGGGCTGACGGGGGCACGGTCGTGACGCCCGTCCCCCCCGGGCGCGGCCCGGTCCACGACACGATCGGACAGTCCGTCCCCGGCAACATCCGGACGACCTACGGTGTCAACCTCCGCAGCCACCTCGAGGTCCCGGAGATCAACCGCCACACGCACCCCGCGGACCCGTGGCGCTGGGTGGAGACCAGCCCCAAGGCCTCGCCGATGGGTGTCTCGGAGACGCAGTTCGCCGTGGGCAACGGCTACCTGGGCATGCGCGGCAACCTCGAGGAGGGGCGCGACTCCAAGACCCACGGCACGTACGTCAACGGGTTCCATGAGACGTGGCACATCCTGCACGCCGAGGACGCGTTCGGCCTTGCACGCGAGGGCCAGACGATGGTGAACGCCCCCGACGCCAAGACGATCCGCATCTACGTGGACGACGAGCCGCTCCGGGTGACCGAGGCCGACCTCGAGCACTACGAACGCAGCATCGACTTCCGCGACGGCATCCTGCGCCGCGAGCTGGTCTGGCGCACTCCGGCCGGCAAGAAGGTGATCATCCGGACTACCCGCATGGTCTCGATGGTGGAGAAGCACCTCGCGGTGATGACCTACGAGATCGAGCTGCCCGAGGAGCCGGCACCGGTGGTGATCTCCTCGCAGGTGCTCAACCGGCAGGACGGCGAGGACGAGTACCACTCCGCCGAGGCCGTGCCCGAGGGGTTCGACCCGCGACGGTCGGAGGGGCTGGAGCACCGGGTGCTCGAGCCGGTGGTCTGCGAAGGTCAGCGCGGCTACCAGGTGCACGGCTACCGCTGCGCCAATTCGGGGATGTCGATCGCCGTTGCCGTGGACCACGAGGTCGAGACCGAGGATGACGTCGACATGAGCGTGGAGAGCGACGACGACGCCTCCAAGGTCGTCTACCACGCCCACGCCACCCCAGGCCGCGTCCTGAGGCTCACCAAGCTGGCGGCGTACCACACCTCCGAGAAGGTTCCGGCCAACGAGCTCGCCGAACGGTGCGCGCGCACCCTGTCCCGGGCACGCGACCGCGGCGTGGAGGAATTGCACCGGACGCAGCGCGACTGGTACGACCACTTCTGGCACCGCGGGGACGTGGAGGTGGACGGGCCTGTCGAGACCCAGCAGGCCATCCGCTTCAATCTCTTCCAGTTGGCGCAGGCCTCCGCCCGCGCCGAGACGTGCGGGATCGCCGCGAAGGGCGTCACCGGCAGCGGCTACTCCGGCCACTACTTCTGGGACACCGAGACCTACGTCCTGCCGTTCCTGACCTACACGGTGCCGCGGTTCGCCCGGAACGCCCTGCGCTTCCGCTACTCGATGCTCGACAAGGCCCGCGAACGCGCCCGCTTCCTGTCCGTGAACGGTGCGCTGTACCCGTGGCGCACCATCAACGGCGAGGAGGCCTCCGCCTACTACGAGGCCGGCACCGCGCAGTACCACATCAACGCCGACATCGCGCACGCCATGGTCAAGTACCTGTGGGCGACCGACGACGAGGACTTCATGATCCGCGAGGGCGTGGACGTGCTCGTGGAGACCGCGCGGATGTGGGTCTCGCTCGGGTTCTTCGCCGACGACGGCTGCTTCCACATCCACGGTGTCACCGGCCCCGACGAGTACACCACCGTGGTGGACAACAATCTGTTCACCAACGCCATGGCCAGGTTCAACCTGGTGGCCGCGACCATCGCCTGCAAGCGCATCGCCGAATTGGGTGACGGCCGGTGGGCGGGGATCTGTCGGCGCCTGAAGATCGACGACGGCGAGATCGCGGAATGGCGGCGCGCCGCAGAGAACATGGTGATCGCCTACGACGAGGCGGTCGGTGTGCACCCCCAGGACCAGGACTTCCTGGCCAAGGAGGTCTGGGACCAGGATCTGGAGCACCCGCGCCGCCCGCTCCTCCTACACTTCCACCCGCTGGTGATCTACCGGCACCAGGTGCTCAAGCAGGCTGACGTGGTGCTGGCGATGTTCCTGCGCGGCGACGAGTTCACCGAGGAGCAGAAGCGGGCCAACTTCGAGTACTACGACCCGCTCACCACCGGCGACTCGACGCTCTCGGCGGTCGTCCAGTCGATCATCGCCGCCGAGATCGGGTACTGCGATGAGGCGTTCGAGCACTTCTCCAAGGCGCTGGTGGTGGACCTGGCGGACGTGCACGGCAACGCCAAGGACGGGATCCACGTGGCCTCCGCGGGCGGGGTGTGGTCGGCGCTCGTGAGCGGGTTCGGCGGGATGCGCGACTACCGGGGCGTGATCTCGTTCGACCCCCGGGTGCCCGCCGAGTGGGGCGCGTTGACGTTCCGGCTGACCGTGCGCGGGACGCACGTGCGGGTCCGGTGCACCCACACCGAGATCACGATCGTCAACCTCAACGGCGCCGACTTCTCCTGCACGGTGCAGGGTGAGCAGGTGATGGTGCCCGCCGGCCAGACCCGGACGCTCGGACTGGACGAGCGGGCCCGCGCCTGCCTTACCCGCGCCGAGCTCTCCGCGGCGCAGCACTGAGGGGGGAGCGGTCAGCGGGGGCGGTCGGGTTGGATCCGCAGGGCGCGCAGGGACGTGGCCAGGCCGTCGTACTGCGCCACCAACTGCACCAGACCCACCAGCTCCGCCTCGGTCAGATGGGCCGCCACCTCCGCCCACGTGTCGTCGGTGATGTCCTTGGTCCGCACCAGCTCGTCGACCGCGGTCAACACCGCGCGCAGCCGATCCGACCACCCGGCGGCCGCGGGATCGTGCAGGGTGCGGGTGATCTGGTCGTCGTCGAGCCCCACCCGCGCGCCGATCCGCTCGTGGTGGGCCCGCTCGTACGCGCTGCCCCGCAGGTGGGCCACGCGCAGGATCACCAACTCGGTGGTCCGGCGGTCGAGGACGCCGAACGGCATCATCATCCCGGAGTAGGCCAACCATGCGGGGAACAGTCGGCGGGCACGGCCGAGCGTGGCGAACAGGTGGACGTCGCGGCTGCCGGTGACACGGGCACCCACGCGGTTCACGGCCCAGCCCACCGGTCCGAGTTCACGGAATCCGCCGGGACGGATGCGGGGCCGGGCCGGGTGCCGGGGATCGCTGTCGGTGCTGTGCGGCTGGCTCATGGCCGTCAGGGTAGGGCAGGGGAGGCGGCCGGGGAGTGGGGTTCGTCGAGCAGATAGGGCGAGAGCGACGAGCGGTGCGCGTCCACCTTGAGGGTGCGGTTCAGCGGCGGGAAGGCGCGTTGCGGGCAGGCGGGGCGTTCGCACATGCGGCACCCGGACCCGATCTTGGTGGCGGCGTCGGCATCGGCGAGGTCCAGCCCCTGCGCGTAGACCGTGCGGTGGGCGTGCCGGGCCTCGCAGCCCAGTCCGATCGCGAACGTCTTGCGGGGTTGACCGAACCTCATGGGCCGGGTGGTGACGGTCCGCGAGACCCACAGGTGCAGGCGTCCGTCGGGCAGCTCCGCGACCTGGCGCATGATCTTGCCGGGGAACGAGAAGGTCTCGTAGACGTTCCACAGCGGACAGGTGCCGCCCGAGGTGGTGAAGTGGACCCCGGAGGCGGATTGCCGCTTGGACATGTTCCCCGCGCGGTCGACGCGGACGAAGCTGAAGGGCACCCCGGAGGCGCCCGGGCGCTGGAGTGTGGACAGGCGGTGGCACACGGTCTCGTAGCCCGTCGCGTAGAAGGTCATCAGGCGTTCGACGTCGTAGCGGAAGTCCTCGGCGGTGTCGAGGAAGCGCTGGTAGGGCATGAGCACGGCCGCGGCGAAGTAATTGGCGAGCCCGCGCTGGGCCAGTGCGCCGGCGGCGGGGGAGCTGAAGGCCCCGTCGGCGACGAGCTGGTCGAGCAGCTCGCGGTGCTCGAGGAACGCGAGCTCGGACGCCACCCGGAAGGCCTGCTGTCCTCCGGTCAGGTGCGCCGACAGGTCCAGCCGGCGGTCCCGGGCGGAGTAGCGGTGCCACAATCCGTCGGGCAGGTCCACGCGGCGCACCACGCGGACCCCGTGTGTCTCGGCGAGCCGGTTCTCGAGCTCGGCCCGGACGTCGCCGCGGTTCATGCGGATCCGGGTGGTGAGTTCCTCGGCCGCGGTGTCCAGGGAGTCGATGTAGTTCTGGCGTTGGTAGAAGTAGTCGCGCACCTCCTCGTGCGGCATGGCCAGCGCGAAGGTGTCCACCTCGTCGGACAGGGCGTTGCGGCTCTCGGTGAGGGCCGCGAGCAGGTCCGCGGAGTTCCGGTACCGCTGGTTCAACACCGCGAACGCCCGCGCCAGCGAGGGGTGGGCACGCACCAGGTCGATGACGTCCCCAGCGGGGATCCCGGTGGAGACCTGGGGGTCGGACAGGGCCTCGGTGAGCTCCGCGATCAACCGCGTGTCGGCGTCGGAGGCGAAGAAGGTCGAGTCGACCCCGTACTCCTCGGACAGTCGGGCCAGCACCCGGGAGGTGACCGGGCGCGCGTCCTTCTCGAGCTGGTTCAGGTAACTGGAGGAGAGCCCGAGCGTCTCGGCGAAGGCGGCCTGGGTGAGGCCGTGCTCCTCGCGCAGGCGGCGCAGGCGAGCACCCATGTGAGTGGTGGTCATCAGCGGCTCCCGCGGGTCGGTGGTGTGCCCCACATTCTTCGCAAAGTTCGCAAGCAATGCAAGGAAACTCGCCATATTCGCACAATTCCCAGGTAGACGGGCTGCAATGCGTGTGGCATCCTTTCCAAGTACAGGACGCCGCGCTCGCAATTGTGCGAAGCCGGCTCCGCCCCCGAGACAGAAAAGAGTCGCGATGTCGAACGTCGGCAAGGCACGTACCGCTGCAGAGATCCAGCAGGACTGGGACACCAACCCCCGCTGGAAGGGCATCACCCGCAACTACACCGCCGAGCAGGTGGCGGAGCTGCAGGGCAGCGTCGTCGAGGAGCACACCCTCGCCCGTCGTGGCGCGGAGATCCTCTGGGACAAGGTCAACAACAAGGACTTCGTCAACTCCCTCGGCGCGCTGACCGGCAACCAGGCCGTCCAGCAGATCCGTGCCGGCCTCGAGGCCGTGTACCTCTCCGGCTGGCAGGTCGCCGGCGACGCCAACCTCTCGGGCCACACCTACCCGGACCAGTCGCTGTACCCGGCCAACTCGGTCCCGACCGTCGTGCGCCGCATCAACAACGCGCTGCTGCGTGCCGACGAGATCGCCCGCATCGAGGGTGACACCTCGGTGGAGAACTGGCTCGCCCCGATCGTCGCGGACGCCGAGGCCGGTTTCGGTGGCGCCCTGAACGCCTACGAGCTGCAGAAGGCCATGATCGCCGCCGGCGCCGCCGGTGTGCACTGGGAGGACCAGCTGGCCTCGGAGAAGAAGTGCGGCCACCTCGGTGGCAAGGTGCTCATCCCCACCAACCAGCACATCCGCACCCTGACCTCGGCCCGTCTCGCCTCGGACGTCGCCAACGTGCCGTCCGTCATCATCGCGCGCACCGACGCCGAGGCCGCCACGCTCATCACCTCCGATGTCGACGAGCGTGACCGCCCGTTCATCACCGGTGAGCGCACCGCCGAGGGCTTCTACAACGTCAAGAACGGCATCGAGCCGTGCATCGAGCGCGCGAAGGCCTACGCCCCGTTCGCCGACATGATCTGGATGGAGACCGGCACGCCGGATCTCGAGTACGCCAAGAAGTTCGCCGAGTCCGTCAAGGCCGAGTACCCGGACCAGCTCCTGGCCTACAACTGCTCGCCCTCCTTCAACTGGAAGGCGAACCTGGACGACGACACCATCGCCAAGTTCCAGAAGGAGCTCGGCGCGATGGGCTTCAAGTTCCAGTTCATCACCCTGGCCGGCTTCCACTCGCTCAACTACGGCATGTTCGACCTGGCCTACGGCTACGCCCGCAACCAGATGAGCGCGTTCGTCGAGCTGCAGGAGCGCGAGTTCAAGGCCGCCGAGGAGCGTGGCTTCACCGCCGTCAAGCACCAGCGCGAGGTCGGCGCCGGCTACTTCGACCGCATCGCCACCACGGTCGACCCCAACACGTCCACCGCGGCGCTGAAGGGCTCCACCGAGGAGGGTCAGTTCCACTGACCCCCCCGGGCCGTCCTCGAGTAGGGCGGCCAGCACGATGGCACCAACACACCGGGGGCCGGGGCCGTCTCCTCGAGGCGGCCCCGGCCCCCGGTCGTGTCCGGCGCACCCCCCGGGCTCACGCCCGGACCGACCACCCGGTTCGAGAAGGACGTGTCGCACATGCCCACCACCCGCGAGGTAGCCCCGGGACAGGGGCCGATCACCCGCGTGGGAGTGGTCGGTGCCGGCCAGATGGGGGCGGGGATCGCCGAGGTCTGCGCCCGCGCCCACGTCGACGTTCTGGTGTGGGAATCCACCCGGGAACTCGCCGCCGCGGGACGGTCCCGCATCCTCTCCTCACTCGACAGGGGGGTCTCCTCCGGGAAGATCACGGGGCGCGAACGTGACCAGGCCGCCCTGCGACTGCGGTTCACCACCGATCTCGGGGACTTCGCCGATCGCCAGCTGGTGATCGAGGCGATCGTCGAGGACGTGGCGGCCAAGACGGCCGTGTTCCGTGAACTCGACGAGGTCGTCACCGATCCGGAGGCTGTCCTGGCCTCCAACACCTCCTCCATCCCGATCATGAAGCTCGGCACGTGCACCGCGCGGCCCCGGCGCGTCATCGGCATGCACTTCTTCAACCCCGTCCCCGTGCTCCCGCTGGTCGAGCTGGTGAGCACGCTGGAAACGGGGGAGTCCGTCCGCGAGCGCGCCGAGGGGTTCGCCGAACAGGTCCTCGGCAAGCAGGTGGTGCACTCCGCGGACCGGTCCGGAGCCGTCGTCAACGCGCTCCTCGTGCCCTTCCTGCTCTCGGCCGTCCGCATGGCAGAGTCCGGCTTCGCCACCCCGGAGGACATCGACAAGGCCATGGTGCTGGGGTGCGCCCACCCGATGGGCCCGCTCTCCCTGGCCGATCTCGTGGGCCTGGACACGGTCAAGGCGATCGCCGACTCGATGTACACCGAGTTCCGCGAGC
>NZ_JAALDX010000273.1:9029-14465 GCF_014145095.1 Dietzia sp. SLG310A2-38A2
TCGAGCGCTCGCACCTCGCGCTCAGCCGTGCGTCCAGCGTGCTGGGCTACCCGCGGATCGGCCCGCGCCGCGAGCTCAAACGCGCGCTGGAGCGGTACTGGCACGGCGACGGCACCCGGTCCGAACTCCTGGCCGTAGGGCGCCGGATCCGGGAGTCGACCTGGCAGGAACTCCGCGACACCGGGCTCACCCAGATCCCGGGCAACACCTTCTCCTTCTACGATCACGTCCTGGACGACGCCCTGCTGATCGGCGCCGTCCCGCAGCGCTTCCGGGACCTGGTCCGTGACCTGTCCCCGGTGGACACGCAGTTCGCGCTCGCCCGCGGCCGCGCGGACGTGGCGCCCCTGGAACTGGTCGCGCTCCAGGGCACCCCCTACCACTACCGCCAGCCCGAGTTCGAGGACACCTCCGTGCTGGGCCTGCGACCGGCGGAGTTGCTGGCGGAGGTCGCCCGCGCCCACGAGCTGGGGGTCGACATCCGGCCCGTGATCACCGGTCCGGTGTCGCTGCTGCTGCTGAGCAAGCCGGCACCCACCGCCGCCCCCGGCTTCCGGCCGATCGCGCTGCTCGACCGGGTGCTCGAGCAGTACGAGGCGTTGCTGGAGGCGCTGGCGGGGGCGGGCGTGACCTGCGTGCAGTTCGACGAGCCCTGCATGACCATGGAGCGCACGCCGACCGAGGTCGAGCAGGTCCGACATGCCTATGACCGGCTGTCGGCGTCCTCCACTCGTCCGCGGATCCTGGTGACGGGGCAGTACGGGGACCTGGCCGGGGCGCTGCCCGCCCTCGCGTCCACGGGGGTCGAGGCGATCGGTCTGGATCTGGTCCACGGGTACCGGCCCGCAGACGAACTCGCGGCGATCCCGGGGCTGGCGGGCAAACGGCTCTACGCCGGGGTGGTCGACGGCCAGAACGTGTGGCGCACGGACAAGTTCGAGGTCCTGGACTACCTGAGGCGGCTCAAGGCCACCTTCGCCGACCTGGTGGTCTCGACGTCCTGCACGCTGCTCCACGTTCCCTACGACGTCGGGGCCGAGGTGGACCTGCCGGCGGAGCTGGAGGACTCGCTGGCCTTCGCCCGGCAGAAGGTCGCGGAGGTGGTGTCTCTGGCCGACGCGCTGGTCGACGGGCCCACGCCGCGCTGGCGGCCGCTGCCGGTGCGGCCCAGTGCGCGCAGGGAGGACGTGCGTGCCAGGACGGCGTCGGTCGACGACGACGACAAGGTCCGCATGCCCTACGCGGAGCGGGCGCCTCTGCAGGCGGGGCGGTTGGGGCTGCCGATCCTCCCCACCGCGACCCTCGGCTCGTTCCCGCAGACGGTGCAGATCCGCAGGGCCCGCCGGGACCTGGCCGACGGCCGGATCGACTACGAGCGCTACTGCGGGTACCTGCGGGAGGAGATCGCCTCGGTGATCCGGCTGCAGGAGGACATCGGCCTGGACGTCCTGGTGCACGGCGAGGTCGAGCGCAACGACATGGTGCAGTACTTCGCGGAACTGCTCGACGGTTTCGCTGCGACCCGGCACGGGTGGGTGCAGTCCTACGGGTCCCGCTGCGTGCGTCCACCCATCCTGTACGGGGACGTGGCCCGGCCCGCGCCGATGACTGTCGAGTGGACGGGATACGCGCAGACCCTCACCGACCGGCCGGTCAAGGGGATGGTGACGGGCCCGGTGACGATGCTCGCACGGTCGTTCTGCCGGACCGACCTCGCGCTGCCCGAGGTGGCCACCCAGCTGGCCCTGGTGATCCGCGACGAGGTGGCGGACCTGGAGGAGGCGGGGCTGGCGATCGTGCAGATCGACGAGCCGGCCATCCGCGAACTGCTGCCGCGGCGCGGTGCGGACAGGCGCGCCTATCTCGAGTGGGCGGTGGCCACGTTCCGCCTCGCGTCGGCGGGGGCCCGGCCGGACACCCAGATCCACACCCACCTCAGCTATTCGTCGCTCCAGGTGATGAAGGAGGCGATCGAGGGTCTCGACGCGGATGTGACCGCGATAGTCGCGACCCGGTCGATCGACTGGGTCCTGGACGCCCTCACCGACCACACCCTCACGCGGCAGGTGGCCCCGGGCGTCTACGAGTCGAGATCGGGGTTCGTCCCGGACATCGACCTGCTGCACGAGAGGCTGCTCGAGGCGGTCGCGGCGGTGGGGGTGGACCGCCTCTGGGCGGTCCCGGACGGCGGGCTCAAGACCCGCTACACATGGCAGTTGGAGCCGAGTCTGCGCAACCTGGTCACCGCCGCGCGACGAATCCGCCGGGCGGTTGCCCGCGGGACCTGAGGTTCCAATAGAATCAGGGAAAGCAACTCCCGGGCCACCGAGTCCGGGATCGGGAGTAGACGAAAGAGGACGACATCATGGCTGGTCAGACCCTCGAGCACACCGGTGCTGCCATCGTCGAGGAGTACTACCCGAAGTACGCGACCGACGAGGTGCCGACCTACCCGCTGTACTCGACCGAGATCTACGCCGGTTCGGCCATCATGCTGCTGTCGATGAGCATGCTCGGTCTGCCCATCACGGCGCTCGCCTTCTACACCGACGACATGGACGTGTCCCTCGGACTGGTCGTGGCCGCGGTCGTGGCGACCGTCGTCGTCTTTATCCTCGGACTCGCGGTGTGCATGATCGGGTTCCGCAAGTACGGACGCAAGGACGCACACTGACGCTCGACCCGGTCACCGCGGCGGGCGGGCCCGCCCTGGTGGCGGGCGACCCGGCAACCGATGCGGAGCGCAGGTCTGCGCTCCGCCGCATGAAGCTGGTCGCGACGGGGTTCCTGGTCGTCGCCGGGATCATCTTCCTCTTTGCCGAGTACTCGCTGTCCAACGGCGCCGGGGCGTGGGCCGGGTACGTGCGCGCGGCCTCCGAGGCGGGCATGATCGGCGGACTCGCGGACTGGTTCGCGGTCACCGCGCTGTTCCGGCACCCGCTGCGGATCCCCATCCCCCACACGGCGCTGATCCCCAAGAAGAAGGACCAGCTGGGCACCTCGTTGGGCACCTTCGTCGGCGAGAACTTCCTCGATCCCGAGATGGTCAGCGAGAAGGTCCGCAGCGCCCGGATCCCCGCGCGGGCGGGCGAGTGGCTCCAGGATGAGGGCCACCGTGCGATCGCCTCCGACCAGGCGGCCAAGGCGATCCGGTCCGTCCTGGCGGTGCTCCGCGACGAGGACGCCACGGCGATCATCGAGCGGACCATCGTCGCTCGGATCGCCGAGCCGAAGTGGGGGCCGCCGGCGGGTCGAATCCTGGCCGAACTGCTCGAGGAGGGCCGTCACCTCCCCCTGCTCGACCTCATGGCCGACCGCACCCACGGGTGGGTCGAGGCCAACCCGGAGACCATTGACCGCTGGGTCCGCGAGAAGGCGCCCACCTGGGCGCCGCAGTTCGTCAACGAGCTGCTCTCCGACCGCGCCTACCGCGAACTGCGCGAGTGGACCTGGCAGATCAAGGTGGACAAGCAACACGCGGTCCGCCTCGCCCTGATCGGGTTCGTCGAGGACTTCGCCCGGGACCTCCAGCAGGACCCGGCCACCATGGACAAGCTCGAGATCTTCAAGGCGGAGGTGATGAGCCGCGAGGAGGTCCGTCGTGCCGCCGCCTCCGCCTGGACGGCGGCCAAGCGCATGATCGTCGAGGCCACCGAGGACTCCTCCTCGACCCTCCGGGTGAAGATCGACGACCTCCTGCGTCGGCTGGCCGACCTCCTGGTCGACGACGAGAAGGTCCGTGCGCGCCTCGACGACTACATGACGCGCACCGCGGCCTACGTGGCCGTGAACTATTCCGGCGAGGTGACCTCGATCATCGCGGACACGGTCGAGCGGTGGGACGCCGACGAGGCGTCCGAGAAGATCGAACTTCTCGCCGGTAAGGACCTGCAGTTCATCCGCATCAACGGCACCCTCGTGGGTGCCCTCGTCGGCCTGGTCATCCACCAGTTCACCCTGCTCGTCTTCTGATCCGGACCACCACGCCAGGCTCCGTGAGCCTGTGAGCCATCACACCGCCCGGACCGCTTGCTGTAGCTAGCACTGCTTGCTAGCGTTGTCCTCAGACGACGTGAGACGCACGGCGAGGGGAGGTGGACTCCATGGCCGAGAAGCGAGGCCGGGAGAACGGTCGAAAGGCCGAGACCACCTCCGCCCAGGCGGTCGAACCGACCGCCGCGACCCTCGCGCGGAGGGCCAAGCCGACCGGCGAGGTCCCCCGTCACGGCGACGTCGCCCCACAGGGTGACGACGACAAGCGCATCTCCGAGTCGCAGGACATCGGGTCGTTCATCCGCGCTCAGCGGGAGGCCGCCGAGGTGTCCATCCGGCAGCTCGCCGAGCGTGCCGGCGTCTCCAATCCGTATCTGAGTCAGATCGAGCGCGGGCTGCGCAAGCCGTCCGCGGAGGTGCTGGGCCAGATCGCACGAGGTCTGAGGTTGTCCGCCGAGGTGCTCTACGCCCGCGCCGGGATCCTCGAACTGAAGGAGGGGAGCCCGGTGAGGGACGCCATCCTCACCGCGCCCGACCTCACCGAGCGTCAGAGGGAGGTGCTCGTGGAGATCTACGAGTCGTTCCGATCGAACAACGCGACCGCCGCCGAACAGGTCGTCGACGTGCACTGAGCCCGTCCGACGGCGGCCCCGTAGGGCCACGCGACAACTTCACCCGATACACCTGCACGACAACGATCAAGGAGCCGACATGAGCCAGAAGAAGCCCGTTTCCAAGAAGACCCCCGCCCAGGCCGCCGCCGCGCAGGCCGAGTCGCAGACCAACCCCAAGGACAACGCGCCCGGCGGCCCGCTGGGCCAGGCGCTGTCCGCCGTGCGCACTCCGGTCTACGCCTACGTCGGCGTCAACGACCTCGCGGTCCAGGCCGTGTCCGGTCTGGTCTCCGACCTCCGTCGTCGCGCGGAAGAGGCCGTCACCGAGGCACAGACCAAGGTGAACGAGCGCGTGAGCGGAGTGCAGAACCGGGTGACGGAGCGCGTCGCCGACGTGCAGAACCGCGTCACCGAGGTCCCCGATCGCGTGCAGGCCCTGCCGTCCGAGGTCGAGGAGCTGGTCAACCGGTTCCGTCCCGATGAGTTGCGCAAGGTCGCCGACGCCTACGTCGAGGTCGCGGCCGGGATCTACGGTGGCCTCGCCGCCCGTGGCGAGGACGTGGTGTCCCGCCTTCGCGAGGAGAACCCGCAGCTCGAGGCCGGCCTGGCCCGCGTCAACGAGCAGGTCGCCCGCGCCGCCGGAGCCGTCGAGGAGCAGGTCGAGCTGAGCGAGGACGCGCTCGGTACGGTGGCTCGCCAGACCCGCTCAATCGGTGTGAAGGCCGCGGGCCGTGTGTCCAAGGCCGCCCGTCAGGCTGCCGAGGAGGCCGGAACCACCGCCGACAAGGCCGCCGACAAGGTCGAGGACGCCGCCGACAAGGCCGCCGAC
>NZ_JAALDX010000273.1:14755-17670 GCF_014145095.1 Dietzia sp. SLG310A2-38A2
GGCCAGCAAGTCGGCGTCGCCCTCGGCGACCAAGTCGACCTCCGGCTCCGGGTCGGGCTCGACCTCGGGCAGCACGCCGTCGTCCTCGACGGACAAGTCCTCGTCGTCGTCCGACGCCGACAAGTCGACGGACTCCGGCAGCAAGTGAGTCGCTGCGGCTGAGGCCGCAGGCAGCCGCCCCCGGCCCGCTCTCCTCGAGCGGGTCGGGGGCGGCTTACGTTGTGGGAGCGTCCGTCTGCCAACTCCACGCCGTGAACATCGATGACGGGGGTGTCGGGCGCTCCGACTACACTGGCGATCGTGATAGAAGCATTGCCCGGAACCTGGGGCCTCATCCAGATCGCGATACAGGCGGCCCTCGTGGCGTGGGCGCTGGTCGGCCTGGTGTTGGCCATCCTGCCTCCCGCGTCGGCGTACTCGATCGAGGGCAAGTGGCCGAAACCGGCCTGGATCGGCATCTGCGCCGGTGCCGCCCTCTTCTTCGCGATCCGGCCGTTCGGCATCCTCGGGATCGTGGCGATGGTCGCGGTCGGGGTATTCTTCGCCGACGTCAGGCCGGCCGTCGGCGGAAGACGCAGGTGAGTTCGAGGGGGTCCGCGCCGCTGCAGCGCATCGAGGAGCTGGCGGAGACCTCCGGCGCGACCGTTCGCAACATCCGCGTCTACCAGGAGCGCGGGTTGCTCCAGCCGCCCATCCGTCAGGGCCGGACCGCGCTCTACGGGCCCGATCACCGCAGCCGGCTCGAGCTGATCCTGCGCCTGCTCAACCGGGGATACACGTTCGCCACGATCGAGGAACTGCTGATCGCCGAGCGGCACGGGTTCACGCTCGCGGAGCTGCTCGCGGTCGAGAGCGTGCGGGGCGAGCGCCGACCCACCGGGTCCAGACGGCGCCTCACCCGCGCGGAATCCCAGGCGGTCGCCTCATTCGACATGCCCGAGGAGCTGGTGGACGTGGGGGAGTCCCTCGGCCTGATCACGGAACCGGGGGCCGCCGACCACTTCTTCTCCGACGTCTACATGGCCGAGCTCCTGCGCGACCTGATCATCCTCGGCGTGGACGAGGAGGGGATCGAGAAGATCGGTCGCCTGTTCATGGAGGGGCAGAGCCGGGCCGCGGAGGCGTTCACCGTGCTGGTGGAGACCGTCCGCGCGGCCGGCATGGACCAGGCCGTACTCGAGAAGCGGGTCCGGTCGATACTGCCCCGGGCCGGCGCGGCGGCCCGGTTGATCTTCCTCTCCGCCGCCGAGACCCTGTTCACCGAGCGCCACGGTTTCTCTCGGGGCTGAGCCTTCTTCTCCTGCTGGGCCTTCTTCCCGGGCCGCGTCAGGTGAAGACGACGGTCCGGGCGTCGTGGACCAGGACGCGGTCCTCGAGGTGCCACCGCAGCCCGCGGGCCAGCACCAGCTTCTCCGCGTCGCGGCCCTGCCGGACCATGTCCTGCACTGTCGCCGCGTGGTCGACGCGGATGACGTCCTGCTCGATGATCGGCCCCTCGTCGAGGTCGGCGGTGACGTAGTGGCAGGTCGCCCCGATGAGCTTGACGCCCCGGATGTGCGCCTGGTGATAGGGGCGCGCCCCCACGAAACTCGGGAGGAAGCTGTGATGGATGTTGAGGGCGCGACCGGCCCAGCGGGAGCACAGGTCGTCCGGCAGGACCTGCATGAAGCGGGCCAGGACGATGGCGTGCGGGTCGATGTCGTCGACGATCGAGGACACCTCCGCGAACGCGGGGCCCCGCTCGGCCGGGTCCGCCGGGAACGGTACGTGGTGAAAGGGGATGCCGTGCGCCTCGGTCATCCCCCGGAGGGTGTCGTGGTTGCCGATCACGGCACGGATGCGGGCGGGGAAGTCTCCGCTATCGACCCGGCCCATGAGGTCGTGCAGGCAGTGCCCCTCCTTGGACACCAGGACGACGATGTCCTTCGGTTCGGTGGAGTCGGCGATGTTCCAGTCCGTTTCCGGGCCGAGCTCGGCGGCCACCCGTGAGAAGCGGCGGCGCAGTTCGTCGAGATCCATCCCGATCGACTCGGCGTCCACGGACTGCCGGGTGAAGAACCAACCGGAGTTCTCGTCCGCGTGGTAGGCCGCCTCCACGATGGTGCCGCCGAGCTCGGCGAGGAACGTGGCGATGCGGGCGACGATACCGATGCGGTCGGGGCAACCCAGCGTGAGGACGTAGCGGCGTGACATGAACGGTCATTGTGCCAGCAGGGGGTGCCGGGGAGCCCCGCTAGGCTGGCCGTATGGAAGCCACCCCGCAGAATCAGCCGACCCGCGCGCGCGTCGCGGCCATGATCGACCACACGCTGCTCTCCCCGGACGCCTCGCGCGAGGACGTGCAGGCCTGTGTTGACGAGGCCCGCGACCTCGGGGTCAAGGCGGTGTGCGTGAGCCCGGCGATGCTCCCGGTGCGCGCCGAGGGCCTGACGGTGGCGACCGTGGCCGGCTTCCCCTCCGGCAAACATCACGCGCTGGTCAAGGCCATGGAGGGGCGGCTGGCGGTGGACCAGGGCGCCGTCGAGGTGGACATGGTGATCGACGTGGGCGCGGCGATCGCGGGGTTGGTGGACGAGGTGATGGCCGACGTGCTGACGATGCGCGACGCCGTGCCCCCGCCCACGGTGATCAAGGTGATCCTGGAGACCGCCGCGATCCACCGGGCGCTGGGCGACGAGGCGGGTGACCAGCGGATCGAGGAGCTGTGCCTTGCCGTCGCGCGCGCGGGAGCGGACATGGTCAAGACCTCCACCGGCTTCCACCCCGCCGGCGGCGCCAGCGTTCGTGCGATCGCCGCCATGCACCGGGCGGTGGGCGGGCAGCTCGGGATCAAGGCCTCGGGCGGGATTCGCGACGCCGACACCGCCCGCGCCATGATCTCTGCGGGTGCCACCCGTCTGGGCCTGAGCGGCAGA
>NZ_JAALDX010000274.1 GCF_014145095.1 Dietzia sp. SLG310A2-38A2
CGCTCTGCTCGGCGAACCCGGAGCGTGGACGCTCGTCGGGTCGGACGGGGTCGACCCCGACATTGCCGCCGCGGTGGGCTCCGTGGTCGCGGCCGACGCGCTCGAGCGCAACGCGGCCGCCGTCGACGCCTCCGTGGCCGAACTCACCACCGGTTCCGTCGTGCAGGAGCGACTGCTCGACCCCGACGGGGCGGCGAACGAGGGAGTCCAGCTGATCGCCGGGTTCGTCTTCGTCTTCCTGTTCTACATGGCTGCGATCCTCTTCGGATACGCCATCGCCAACAGCGTCGTCGAGGAGAAGCAGTCGAGGATCGTCGAGATCCTCGCCGCCGCCATCCCGTTGCGCCAACTGCTCGTGGGGAAGGTCGTCGGCGCCACGGCGCTCGCGTTGGGACAGATGGCGATCTTCGTGGCCATCGGACTGATAGGGCTGACCTTCACCGACTATTCGGCGCTCCTACCCTCCGTGGCCGGCGCTGCGGGCTGGTACCTGGTGCTCTTCGTCATCGGCTTCGTCGCACTGGCCTGCCTGTTCGCCGTCGCCGGGGCGCTGGCCACCCGGGCGGAGGACGTCCAGTCCACCTCGTCCCCCCTGCTCACCCTGATCATGATCGCGTCCTTCGCGGGACTGTTCCTCCAGGGCACATGGCAGGTGATCGGCTCGTACGTGCCGATCATGTCGACGGTGACGATGCCGATCCGCCTGGTCGAGGGCACGGCCGAGTGGTGGGAACCGATCATCGCGGCGGTGATCACCCTGATCGTCGCGGGGGCCGTGATGGTGGTCGCGGAACGGGTCTACCGACGGTCGATCATGCAGACGGGCGGCAAGCTGACCTACCGCCAGGCACTGTCGTTGGCCGAGTGACCATGACGGGATGCCGTCTGGTCCGGTGACGCGGACAGGACGCGAGGGTCGACAGCGAGTCGGGCGAGGTGTCGGGGGCGGTCAGCCCCCGGCCCTCGCCATCTCGCTGTCCACCAGCCGGTACCCCTGGCCACGCACGGTCTCGATCGCTCGTGCGCCGAACGGGGTGTCGATCTTCCGACGCAGGTACCCCACGTAGACCTCGACGATGTTGTCGTCCCCGTCGTACGCGGCATCCCACACCGCCCGCAGGATCTGGGGCTTGGACACCACCTGGTTCCGGTTCCTGATCAGGTACTCCAGCACCGCGTACTCCCGCGCTGTCACCGGGATCCGCTCATGACCCCGCCGCACCTCCCGCGCGGCGGGGTCGACCTCGAGGTCACCGGCGACGAACGAGACGGGACGCTCGGGGGCGCCGCGCCGTACCAAGGCCCTGAGCCTGGCTTCCAGAACGACGAACGAGAACGGTTTGACCAGGTAGTCGTCTGCGCCCAGGTCGAACGCGTCCGCCTCGTCGTACTCCCCGTCCTTGGCGGTGAGCATGAGCACGGGGGTCCAGATCTCGCGGCGGCGCATCTCGCGCACCACCTCGTAGCCACTGCGTCGCGGCATCATGATGTCCAGGACCACCACGTCGAAGTCCCCGTCGGCGGCCATCTCGAGCCCGATCTCCCCGTCCGGGGCCGTCTCGACCGCCCATCCCCCGGCGGCGAGCCCGCGCCGCACGCTCTCGAGCAGCGCCGGTTCGTCGTCGACCACGAGTACCCGCATACAGTGCCCTCCGCCCGTGTCGACCGTGCCGCCTACTCGGCGCCCGGGTCGATCTCCTGGTCCATCTGTTCCGCGGGGACCAGCGAGTCGGCATGACGCCGGACCACCCTGGCCGGCACCCCTGCGACGGTCGTGTGCGGCGGGACCTGGTCGAGCACCACCGAACCGGCGGCCACCCGCGAGCACTCGCCCACATGGACGTTGCCCAGCACGATGGACCCGGCCGAGAGCAGTACCCCCGAGCCGATCTTGGGGTGGCGGTCGCCGTCCTCGTTTCCCGTCCCGCCGAGGGTGACTCCCTGCAGGATCGAGACACCGTCCCCGATCACGCACGTCTCGCCCACCACGATGCCGGTGGCGTGGTCCACGAGGATCCCGGAGCCCACTCGTGCGGCCGGGTGGATGTCCATGGCGAAGACCTCGGACACCCGACTCTGGAGGAACGAGGCCGCCATGACCCGTCCCGAGTTCCACATCTCGTGCGCGACGCGGTGGATCTGGAGCCCGAGGAAACCCTTGGCGAACAGGTAGGGAACCAGGTAGTTGGGATAGGCCGGGTTGCGCTCGAAGCTCACCACGAGGTCGGCCGCGACCGCCTCCAGGACGTGCGGATGCTCGACCAGGATCGCCCGGATCTCCTTCTCGAGGACGTGTCGGCCGATCTCGGGGGTCGCGATGCGCGAGGCGGCGAGTCTCGCGAGGGATTCGCCCAGGTCGTCGCATCCGTCGACGAGATCCAGGACCAGACCGGCGATGAGGGGTTCGTCGCGACTCTGCGTGGCGTCCACGGACAGCCGGTCCCAGACGGCGCGGACGGAGGAGTCGGCCTCCGTCTGCGGGACGCAGGGGTTCTCGATGCTCAGCTCGATGGTCACCCGGTACAGGGTAGGCCCGTTCCGCTTTCCGGGTCGAGTCACCTCGGAATCGGGTGCGGGGTGCGGGCAGCACTCGACGGGCTCCAGCCGGCCCGGGCAGGATGGGGCCATGATGCTCATCAACGTGCGATTCGACGTCAAGCCAGAGTTCGCCGACTCCTGGCTCGAGATCACCCGCGACTTCACCGACGCCACCAGGGCGGAGCCCGGAAACCTGTGGTTCGACTGGTACCGGTCACCCGATTCGCCGAGCACCTTCCTTCTGTGCGAGGCGTTCCGGGACGGAGACGCGCCGGCAGAGCACGTGGGGTCGGCCCACTTCACGGAGTTCACCGGCTCCGCCGCGCAGTACCTCGAGCGCACCCCGCGGATCATCAACACGACGGTCGACGGCGAGGAGTGGGGAACGATGGGCGAGATCACCGTCGACTAGCTGTCCTGACAACTAGCCCGGCCGGACCGTAGGCCCCGCCCGAACCGACGGAGGGCGGCCGGCCGGTGGATCCCGACCCGCCGCCCCCGGGGGACGAGGCGCCCCGACTCAGCCCACACTGCCCAGCGCGGCGCCGATGAGCGCGGCCGGGTCGGTCGGCCACCACTGGCCGTAGTCGAGCGCGTAGACGCGGTTGAGGTCCGAGACGACGCCGCCGACCGTCACCTGCTGACGGATCGGGAGCTGGTGGATGGTGGCGCTCGGGTTGAGGCGCCCACCGGAGCCCCAGTCGTGCTGCCAGAAGTACTGTCCCAGCCCGCGCTGACGGCACCAGTCGATGGTTGGCGCGTTGGCGTACACGCCGAGCTTCAACCCCGCGCCGTGCAGGTGGTGGCGGAAGCGCTCGAGGTACGGCGCGATCAGGTTGTCGAACTCCCAGCGGGTGGGGTTGTCGTCGATCGCGGCGTACATCGGCACCCCGCGGGGACCGCCGGCGGCGAAGTGGATGCCGATGCCGATCCTGGAGTGGTGGTCG
>NZ_JAALDX010000027.1 GCF_014145095.1 Dietzia sp. SLG310A2-38A2
GCGGGCGGAGCGGGCGTCTGGCACGTCGTTGCTGCTCACGGGATGAAGTTCACCCCCGAGACCCTCATCTCGCCGTCGTCGTGACGGTTGACCGTCACCCGGACGCGGTACTGCCGGTCCTGGTCCTCCTGGGACCGGGGATTGCCGATGGTCTGGTCGATCGCCATGATCACCTCTGCGCGCTCGGGGTAGGAGTGCTCGACCGCTGCGGCGGACACCACCCCGTCGGCCACCACCGCGGTGGTCTTGACGACCTCCTCGTAGGAGTCGCGACGGGGGGTGAACTGCTCGGAGAAGTCGCCCTCGATCATGTCCACGATCCGGTCCACGTCCTCGGTCAGGGTCTCCTGACGGATGGTCATGAGCCGGGTCATCACGTCGGTGGCGAAGTCGCGGTATGACCCATCGAGCTCGCTCGCGGACGCCCGGTCCGCCCGGATCGAGGCCGCCTGGCCACGCTCGGTGAGCCACAGCCCCGAGGCAACGAGGGCCGCCACCAGGCACAGGGCAGTGATCACGGAGGCGACGACCAGCCCGGTCCGCTCACCATCAGTGGGGGTCTCGTCCGACTGCGGCACTAGGTCACTCCATTCGTCAGGATGTCGGCCAGGTCGGCGTCCGCGGACAGCTTGCTCGCGGTCCCCAGGTTAAGCTGACGATACGTCTTGCCGTTCGCACCGAGGTACTCGCCCGTCGCCGGGTCGTACATGGCGGCGGAGGTGCGGATCTCCCGCTCGCCGCTGTTGGACGAGGGGACAACGTTGTACGCGTTCGGGCTGTCACCGGGCGGGCCGACCTCGCTGGTGTCCGGCGGGTTGATGCCCTCGGGGACGTAGTCATCGGCCGCACACTCCGCCGGAGAGGCTGCTCGCCGACCGGGGTACTCCATGCACGGCAGGTTGCGGGCTCCACGGACGGTCGTCTGGGAGTCCTTGGGGACCTTGCAGTAGATGCCGTTCATCAGCGGGGGCACGGACAGGTCGGCGGGCGACCGCCGCTGGTCCGCCGGCAAGAAGCCGGTGGTGCACGGCGGGGTCTCGTTGATCTGGAGGTTGAAATCCACCTTGATCTCACCGGTGTCCTTGGCGCCGTTGATCGCGGTGATGAGCGAGGACACCAGGGCCGGGTAGATCACGAGCAACTGCTCGATGGAGCGGTTGTAGACCACGCCAACCTCGCCGACGCTCACCAGGTTGGCGACCAGCACCGGCATGGTCGGCTGCAGATCGTTGAGGACCCTGGTCGCCCGGGCCAGGGAGTCCGGGCCGCGCTGGATGATCGAGGTCAGCTGGGGCTCGTTGACCCGGAGCTGATCGGTCAGGTCTGCGAGGTTCCGGGTCCAGGCACGGATCGAGTCCGCTGAGCGCAGCTGCGAGTCCAGGACCGGCTCGGCGTCGGCGATCAGCTGGCGGGTGGCCCCGGTGTTGCGCTGGGCCTCCTCAAGGAGGAGCTGCGCGGAGTCCAGGAACTGCTGGAGCTCCCGCTCGGAACCGTTGAACGCGTCGAACGACTCAGAGATGACGCGGCGCATCTTGCCGTCGTCGATCGACGCCATGAGCACCGTGGCCTGGTCCAGGACGGGGCCGATCCCCTGGGGCATGTCGACCCGGTCCTCGCCGAGCACGGTGCCGTCGGCCATCTCGCCGACGGGCTCGCCCTCGGGCACTAGCTCGACGAACTGCTCCCCGACCGCGGAGACACTCCGGATCTGCGCGCGGACGTTCTCGGGGACCTCCGCCCGCGTGTCGAAGTGCAGTTCGGCCACGACGTGACCGGGCTTGAGGGTGACCGCGTCGACTCTCCCGATCACATTGCCCAGGTAGGAGACGTTGGCGTTCTTGTAGACCCCACCGGTGTCCGGCATCTGCAGTGCGACATCGGTGCGCTGCCAGCCGAACGCAGTCGGCAGCTTGAGGTAGGAGACCGACATTACCGACAGGGCGAGAACCGTCACCACGGCGAAGATGGTCAGCTGGATTCGCACGAACCGGGTCATCGGGGGGCCTCCTCAGTCGGGGCGCCGGATCCCGGCTCAGGTGGCAGTTCGGCGAACGGCTCCTCGCCCGAGTGCTCCGGCCGCGGGATGTCGAGGGAGAACGGGTTCGCGCCGGCCAGCGGATTGGGCGCGAGGCCCACATAGCCCTCGAGGCCGGCCATACGGTTGCCGAACTCGGTGCCCAGGAGGAAGGTCTCCGACAGACGCGGCATCGTCGTGTCGGCGTGGATGTACAGGTTGGCGTAGTCGCCGCGGAGGAAGTTGTCGATGCCCGCCTGCGGGAACGGGAACGTGATGAGCACGCTCAGCGCCCGGGTCAGGTCGCGCCCGGCGTTGGCCAGCGAGTCGAGGACCGGCGTGATGTCGCGGAGGTTGTCCACCAGGTTCTGTCCACCACAGGCGTCGATCACCTGGTTGGCCTTGTTGCCGAAATCCCCGAGCGAGACCATTGCTGTGGTCAGCTCCTGCTTCTGGTCGTTGATCAGCGCGACGGCCTCGGGCATCTGCGCCAGCGCTCTGGCCAGGGTGTCGGTCTGGTCGTTGATCTGGCGGGACAGCCGGTCCAGCCCGTCCATGGCGGCGATGATGTCGGCCCGCTGCTCGTCGAGGCCGCTCACGGTGGTCTCCAGCTGGGTGATGACCTCCTTGGCGTCGACCTGCCGGCCGTCCAACGCGGTGTTGAGCTCGCTGGCGATGGTCTCGAACTGCGCCAGCCCGCCGTCGGTCAGGACGACCGACAAGGCCGACAGCGTCTGCTCCGTGGTCGGGTACACTCCGGCGCGGGCCAACGGGATGACGTCCCCGTCGGAGAGCGAGCCCTCGGGTTCGCCGTCCGGGGGCGGGAAGATCTCGAGATGTTGCGACCCCAGGAGGCTGGTCTGCCCGATCTTCGCATGTGCGTTGGCCGGGAGCCGGACATCCTCGTTGAGCGAGACCGTGACGATCGCCGTGTAGTCCTCCACCTGCATGTCCGTGATCGACCCGACGTTGACGTCGTTCACCCGGACCGGGGAGTTGCGGGTGATGGTGGTGACGTTGGGCATCTCGAGGGTGATCTCGTACGCACCCTCCCCCCTGCCCTGCGCTCCGGGTAGCGGCAGGGAGTTGAGACCCTCCCAGGTGCATCCGGCACCGGAGAGCAGCACGACGGCGCCGAGTGCACCTGCCGTCAGAATTCGGCCACTGGGTCGGTTGCGAAACATCTACGCATCTCCCGTCACGAGCAGGGTGTCGGTGAGGTTGTCGCCCTTGTTGACCACGTTGATCAGCGGGTCAGGCCGGTCGGAGACCGGCTGCACACCCGGTGGGGTCTGCGTCCCTGGCTTCTGCGAGTCCCAGATCTGTTGGGGCTCCGCGGTGGGGGTGATCGGCGGGGTGACCGCGCCGTATGGGTAGCTGGAGGCGAGCGAGTTGAACAGCGGGCCCATGTACTGGGCGCACAGCTGTGCGTCGGATTCGGCGGTGTTGTTGGCCAGGCCCGCGATCGCACCGCAGATGAAGTTGGTCGGGTTGGCCATCTGGTTCATGGTCAACACCCCGGTGAGGACGCCCTGGTACGGCCGGTAGATGTTGTAGAAGTTGGCCATGGCGGTGGGGCCCACGTGGAGCACTCCCTCCAGCTCCGCCCGCCGGTCGCGCACCACCTCGGTCGCCTGGCCGAGCTTGTCGACAGCAGTGGTCACGCGTTCCCCGTTGTTGTCGAGGAACCGGTTGATGTCGGTCACCGCCAGGTCGAGATCGCTCAGCGCCGCATCGATGTCGCCCGTCTGGTCTCCGAGCACCTGCGACACGCTGGCCAGCTTCCCCCCGAAGGACACGATCTGTTCCTCGCTCTGTGAGAGCGCTGTGACGAACAGTTGCAGGTTCTTGAGGGTGGTGAAGAGGTTCTCCCGCCCGTCCGAGAGCAGCGCCATGGTCTGCGAGACCTCGTTGAGGGCGTCGCGGACCTCCACACCGTTGCCGTCGAGCATCGCGTCGGCCGAGTCGACGAACTCGCCGAGCGGGCCCGTCTCCTCGTGACCGACGGGACTGAGGGCGGTGGACAGCTTCATGAGCTGCTCCTTGACCCCGTCCCATTCCACCGGGATCGCGGTGCGCTCGACGGGGATCGTGCCGCCGTCCGGCATCTCCTCGCCGCCCGTGAAGGCGGGGGTGATCTGGATGAACCGCTCGGCCACGAGGGACTGTGCCACGAGCAACGCGGTGGCGTCGGCGGGGACCGGGACGTCCCGGTCGACCTTCATCGTGACCTTGGACCTGCCGTCCTCGGAGGTGATCTCGGAGATCCGTCCGACACGCACCCCGAGCACCCGGACGGTGTCGTCCTCGTAGACGCCCCGGGTGGATTCGAAGAAGGCGACGATCGTCTTGGTCCGGGTGGAGAAGAACCACACCGCGGCAATCACGAGGAGGACGACGACGACGAGGGCCACGACCTTGTACAGTGTGGACGCCAGCAGTCGACTCATCGGGGCAACCTCTTCTCGCCCCAGCCGGGGTGCTCGTCCATCAGGGTCAGACCCGGTACGGCCGGCATCGTCGGCTCGCGGACCAGTCCCGGCTCGGGCTGGACGCGGTCGTCGATGAGAGGCATGAGGTCGCGCAGGATGGTCTGCTGGTAATGACCGATCGACAGGTTGGACACGTAGGCGTTGAACCACGGTCCGGACGCCACGGCCTCGCTCAGCGCCGTGGAGAACGGGACGATCCGGCGCAGCCCCAGATCGATGTCCTCTTTGTTGCGGATCAACAGATCCGACACCTGCTCCAACTTGTCAAGGGCGGGTCCGAGCTGTGCCTCGTTGTCCTGGACCACCCCCGAGAGCTGCCGGGCGAGTTCGTCGATGTTGACGATCAACTCGCTGAGGGCCCTTCGCCGGAGGTCGAGCTGGGTGAACAGCACGTTGCCGTCCACCATGAGCTGGTTGATCTGGTCACTTCGCCGCCCGAGGATGTCGGTGGTCCCCGCGGCCTTGTCGAGGAGCTGCCGGACGCCCTCGTCGCGCTCGTTGAGAGAGCGCGAGAGCCTGGTAATCCCGTCCAACGCGCCGCGGATCTCGGGCGAGGACCCCTCCATTGTCTCGGCGAGCACGGTCAGCGCCTCGTCGACCTTGTCCGTGTCCATCGCCTCGACCGTGTCGCTGAGGTCTCCGAGCGCGGCGGTGAGCGAGTACGGGACCGAGGTCCGCTCGAGCGGGATGGTGTTGTCGGGGAGTTCACCCCGACCGTCGGAGAAGACACCGAGCGCGCGCCGGCCCAGGATCGAGTCCGTCTTGACCTGGGCGGAGGTGTCCGTGCCGAGCGCGACGCCGGTGTCGATGTCGAAGCGGACCCTGACCCTGTCCCCGTCGAGCTCGATCTTCCGCACCGAGCCGACCCTCATCCCGGCCACCTGCACCTCGTCACCGGTGTTGAGCCCGGCGGCGTCGGCCACGTACGCGGTCGCGCCGCGCATCCCGTTGACATACGGGATCCGGTCGTAGTTGAGCGAGATCGCCATCAACGCCACGGCCCCCACGGCTCCCCAGACACCGATCGTCTTGGGGTCGCGGTCGCGGAAGCGGAGCTGTCCTCGGGGCGCCTTCGGCGGGGTCCCGTCTATTGTGTCACTCATCGGGGAACGCACACCGTCCCGTCGTCTGCTCGTACTGGGGCAGGTACACGCCCCTACCGGTCACGGGGTTGGTGACCTGCACGATCACACCGCAGAGATAGAACTGGAAGAAGCTGCCGTACACGCCCAAGCGCCCCATCTTCTCGAAGTCGGACGGGAGCCGGTTGATCACGTTCTCGACGAACGGCTCGTCCTCGTTGATGAGCGTCGCCACCCGGTCGATCTGGGCGACGTCCTCGCGCAGGGCCGGGCGCACGTCGGACAGGAGTGTGGTCATGTTGGCGCTGGCGTCGTTGAGGCGTTCGACGGACTCGCCTATCGGCTCGGCGTTCGCGGACAGACCGGAGACGAGCTGCTGGAGGTCGTCGACGATCGAATCGACGTTGGACTGGTTGTCCGACACGGTGGTGAGAACGCCGTTGAGGTTGGTGATCACGTCCCCGATGAGTTGGTCCCTGTCTGCAAGTGTCTGTGTGAGGGACGATGTCGAGGCGAGCAGGTCCTGCACGGTGCCGGCCTCACCCTGGAACACCTTGACGATCGACTCCGACAGTTGGTTGACCTGGCCGGGGTCCAACGCGCGGAACAGCGGACGGAACCCGCCGAGCAAGGCATCGAGATCCAGGGCCGGGGAGGTCTGCGAGATCGGCAGCGTCCCGCCCGCCTCGAGCGGAGACTGATCCCCCTCCCCCCGGTTGAGTTCCAGATAGCGGTCCCCGGTCAGGTTCTCGTACCGCACCATCGCCTCGGTGCTGGCGTGCACGACCTGGTTCCCGGCCACGGAGAACCGGACCGCGGCTGTGTTCCCGTCCGCCAGTGCGATCCGGTCGACGCGGCCCACCTCCACTCCCGCGATGCGCACCTTGTCCCCGGACTCCAGCCCCGAGACGTCGGTGAACACGGCATTAAACTTCTCGGACGCGCCGGAGCGGTACTCGCTGAAGACCATGACCAGACCGGCCAGGACCAGCACCATCACCGTGGTGAAGATCGCCAGCTTGATCAGGGTAAGACGGGCGTTTCGCGCTGCCGAGCGCCCGGCGGTCACGGGGTCTCCCCGTCCATGCCGAGCATGACCTGCAGCAGCGTCGGGGGCGCGGGACGACCGGGCTCGGTGGGCCGCAACGGGCCGAATAGCGGGGCGGGGCGAGAGGTGAACACGTCGGGCATGCCCTCCACGGGGTTGGAGCCCGTGTCGGTCACGACGAACGGGGCGTGGACGTTCGGGTCGGGGAACGGGAGGCCGTAGCAGTTGGGTCCGGTGCTGGCGTTGACCTTCGGCAGGTCCTTGGGGTACTCGTACGCTCGCGCCCCCTGCTGCCACCCCGACTTGAATACCAGGCCGGGCTGGTCCTCGCCGCCGAAGGCTGACGTGGCGCCCTCGACGCCCTGGTTCAGGCCCACGATCAGACAGGTGAGCATGGGGTGGTACTCCGCGAGCAGGCTGGTCGAGGCACGCAGGTCCGAGAGCATCTTGACCAACTCGTTGCCGTTCTCGGACAGCAGGCGCTTGCCGGTCTCGCCCGTGCCGATCGCAGAGACCAGCAATTGTTCGAACCGCGCCTGGTTGCTGACGACGTTGGCGCCGACATCGGTGCCGGAGTCGAGCAGGCGCATGATGTCGGGGGTGACGTCGGCGTAGAGGTTGGCCACCCGCGACCCCTTGGCCAGGTCCCTCTGGAGGGTGTCGATCTGCGGGTTGATCTCCTGCAGGTAGTCGCCCAAGTCGGTGATCGTGCGCCCCACCTGTTCACCGCGCCCGTCGACCGCCCCAGAGACCGCGCCGAGGGTGGCGTTGAGCTTCTCCGGCTCGATCGCGATGAGCAGGTCGGTGAGGTCCTGGAACAGTGTGTTGACCTCGGCGGTGACATTGGACGCCTCGACGACAGTGCCCGCGGCCAGCGGCGTCGGGTCCGGCCGCATCGGGGACTCGAAGTCGACGGACTTCGCACCGAACACCGTGTTGGATCCGATCGTCACCGGGGAGTTGGCGGGGATGGCCTCCAGCGCCGCGGGATCGACCTCGATCTCGATCGTCGCCCCGCCGAACTCCTGGCGGATGTCCTTGACGTTGCCGATCTCCACACCGCGGGCGCGCACCTTGGCGTCGGCCTCCATGACCAAACCGGCGCGATCACTGCGGACGGTCAACGGCACCCGACTGTCGAAGACCCTCGCGAACATCAGGAGGGAGAGCGCGATCACCACGACGATGAAGAGCGCCAGCACCGTCGCCGCGATGCGCTTGGGCACCGTATCGCTC
Source organism: Dietzia sp. SLG310A2-38A2 (assembly GCF_014145095.1). Classification (GTDB taxonomy): domain Bacteria; phylum Actinomycetota; class Actinomycetes; order Mycobacteriales; family Mycobacteriaceae; genus Dietzia. The sequence continues at coordinate 7,873 of NZ_JAALDX010000027.1, forward strand.
TGACTCACAGTTCTCGCCACGTCCGCCTCCTATCCCGACAGGTTGAAGTTGCCGTCTCCGCCGTAGATCGCGAGGGAGACGAGAAGGGTCACGGTCACCACCGCGATGAGCGAGGTGCGGACGGCGTTGCCCACGGCCGAGCCGACGCCGGCGGGACCGCCGGCGGCGTTGTAGCCGTAGTAGGTGTGGATGAGCATGATCGTGATGGCCATCGCTATGGCCTGGACGAAGGACCACAGGATGTCCGTGGGGATGAGGAACGTCGAGAAGTAATGGTCGTACACGCCACCGGACTGACCATAGATCTGGACGGTCGCGAACCGGCTCGCCACGAACGAGGCGATGACGGCGAGCGAGTACAACGGCACCACGGCGATCATCCCGGCGACGATCCGGGTGGAGACCAGGTAGGTGATCGAGTCGATCGCCATGACCTCCAGCGCGTCGATCTCCTCGGACACCCGCATCGCCCCGAGCTGGGCCGTCGCGCCGGCACCGATGGTTGCGGCCAACCCGATGCCAGCGATCACGGGGGCGGCGATACGGACGTTGATGAACGCCGCGAAGAAGCCGGTGAGCGCTTCGACCCCGACGTCGGTGAGCGAGGAGAAGCCCTGGACCGCGATCACGCCGCCGGTGGCGAGGGTGAGGAAGCCGACGATCACCACTGTGCCGCCGATCATCGCCAGCGCACCCGTTCCCATGGCGATCTCGGCGATCAGACGCAGCGTCTCCTTCGGGTACTGGGTGAGCGCCCGCGGCGTGGCCAGCAGTGCTCGCCAGAAGAACAGGGCGATGCCGCCGAAGTCGTCGGCCCTGCCGACGGTGTGGTGCCGGGCCCGCGCGAGGCGCGGGAACCGGGTGGTCTCAATGACGGTCACCTCACGCCCCCAGGACCTTGACGCCGACCGCCGTGAGCACGGTGTTGACGACGAACAGGGCCATGAAGGCGAAGACGACGGTCTCGTTCACAGCGCTGCCCACCTCTTTCGGCCCGCCCCGGACGTAGAGGCCCTTGTAGCAGGCCACCAGGCCGGCGAGCATCCCGAACATCCCGGCCTTGATCTGCGCCAGGATGAGCTCACCCAGGCCCGTGAGCAGGGTGATCCCGTCTACAAAGGCGCCCGGGTTGACGCCCTGCAGGAGAACCGAGAAGAGGAAACCACCGAGGATGCCGATCGTGCACACCAGGCCATTGAGCAGCAGCGCCACGAAGGTGGACGCGGCGACCCGGGGGACGACCAGGCGCTTGACCGGGTCGATCCCGAGGACCTCCATCGCGTCGATCTCCTCGCGGATGGTGCGGGCCCCGAGGTCCGCGCAGATGGCGGTGGCCCCGGCCCCCGCCACGATGAGGACCGTGACCATGGGACCGACCTGGGTGACGGCGCCGAGCGCGGCCCCCGCCCCCGAAAGATCGGCCGCACCGATCTCGCGGAGCAGGATGTTGAGCGTGAAGCTCACCAGGACGGTGAACGGGATCGCCACCAGGATGGTGGCCATCATGGAGACCCGGGCGATGAACCAGGACTGTTCGACGAACTCCCGGCCCTGCCGCACGATCGACGGGAAGGACACGAACGTGTCGAGGCTCATGGCGACGAAATCGCCGACTCCCTTGAGCGGCGCATCGAGAACTCTCGCCATATCGCCCCCCTCCTGTCTTCTCTCATCCCCCGGTCGCACCGAACTGAACAAGTGACCGGTTCGGCGTGACCCAGATTACATAGTAGCTAGAACACGTTCTCATTAGCAAGGCCTACCAATCACCCCCGAACGGTGCCCCTGCGCGTGTGCCGGGAATCTAACACGCCCCGACACAACGAAAGCGGTCCCCGCGCGTCTCTCAGCAAACGCCGCGGGGACCGCATCGGATCAGGTCAGAGGGCCATGATCTCCGTCGCCGAGAAGGACTTGCCCTCCGGGCGCCCTGACCAGTGCCCGGAGACCGCGTCGGCGAACGCACGCCGGTCCCAGACGCCACTCTCGGCATCGAACCGCTTCTCCACGACCGGCGCCTCCACCAGGGCGACCATTCCGCCGTATACCACGAACAGCTGACCGCTGATCCCGGCCGCCGCCGGCGACGCGAGATACGAGACCAGATCGGCCACCCGGTCCGGGGACAGCGGGTCGGGCCCCTCGGACTCGTCCCACGCCTCGAAGACGCCCTCGGTCATCCCCGTCCGACCCCGGGGCGCGATCGCGTTGGCCGTGCAGCCGATGCGCCCCAGCACCCGCGACGCTGACAGCGTCAGCGCGGTGATGGCTGCCTTGGCCGCGCCGTAGTTCGCCTGCCCGGGGGGGCCGAAGAGTCCCGCCTCGGACGAGGTGTTGATCAACCGCCCGTACACCGGGGCATCGGACTTCTTGCTCTCGCCGCGCCAGTGGGCCGCGGCGTTGCGGGTGAGCAGGAAGTGCCCGCGCAGGTGCACCCTGATCACCGCGTCGAAGTCGTCGTCCTCCATGTTGAACAGCATCTTGTCCCGGGTGATGCCGGCGTTGTTGACCACCACGTGCAGGCCTCCGAGCCGCACGGCCTCGGCCACCATCGCGTCGGCGGTCTCCCGATCGGAGACATCGCCCACCACGAGGGAAGCCCTGGCGCCCGCCGCCTCGATGTCGGCGATCACCGCGTCCGTGGCCTCGCCGGACCGGATGTCGTTGATGACGACCGCGGACGCGCCCGAGCGCGCCAGCTCCACGGCCTCCGCGGCACCCAGCCCGGAGCCTGACCCGGTGACGACGGCGACCCGGCCGTCGAGGGAGAGATCCGTCCCGAGGTCCTTCCGACCCGACCCCGGCGTCACTCCGCGACCTTGAGCGCCGCCATCGGACACTTCTCGACAGCCTTGACTGCGCGCTTCTCCAGCTCCTCGGGAACCTCGTCGACGACCACTCGCACCACCTCGTCGTCGTCGTTCAACTCGAAGACCTTAGGGGCGAGCCCGACACACACGGCCTGCCCCTCGCAGCGGTCGGGATCCACGTCAATCCTCATACCCGTCCTCCTTGGCCGGGCCCGCGACCACTGTGGCCGCGAGCGTGATTCGATACTATGTGAGACACGACACTAGAACGTGTTCCACTCGAGATGAGCTTAGGGCATATGGACATCACCTACACCACAGACCAGCAACGGCTGCGCGGGGAGTTGCGCGAGTACTTTTCCGCCCTGATGACCCCCGAGCGCCGAGAGGCCTTCACCTCCACGACCGGCGAATACGGCCACGGCAACGCCTACCGCGAGATCGTTGCCGAGATGGGCCGCGACGGCTGGCTGACGATCGGATGGCCGGAAGAGTTCGGCGGCCGGAACCGCCCGATGGTGGAGCAGTTGATCTTCACCGACGAGGCCGCGATCGCCGGGGTCCCGGTGCCCTTCCTCACCATCAACTCGGTGGCGCCGACGATCATGGCATTCGGATCCGAGGAGCAGAAGAGCTACTTCCTGCCCCGGATCAGCCGCGGCGAGCTGCACTTCGGCATCGGCTACTCCGAGCCGGAATCGGGCACGGACCTGGCGTCCCTGAAGACCCGGGCCGTGCGCGAGGCCGGGACCGGGGAGCACGCCGGGCAGGACGTCTACCGCATCAACGGGCAGAAGATGTGGACGTCCCTCGTGGCGTACGCGGACTGGATCTGGCTGGCCGCACGCACCGATCCGGACGCCAAGCGACACAAGGGCATCTCGATGATCATGGTGCCCACCGACGCCGAGGGGTTCTCGTGGACTCCCGTGCACACGATGGCGGGCCCGGACACCAGCGCCACCTACTACCAGGACGTGGTGGTTCCCGCCTCCAACCTGGTCGGCCCCGAACACGGCGGCTGGCCACTCATGACCAACCAGCTCAACCACGAGCGGGTCGCCCTCACGGCCGCCGGTCCGCTCCAGGCCTCGCTCCGGCAGGTCCTGGAGTGGGCGCGCACCACGCGTTCGGCCGACGTCGGCCTGCCCGGCGGCGGGGACGTGATCGACAACGAGTGGGTGCGCACCCACCTGGCCCGCGTCCACGCGATGGCCGAGTACCTGGCGCTGCGCAACTGGGAGATCGTCTCCGCCGACTCCACCACGCCCACCCGCATCGCCGCGTCGGCGACCAAGGTGTACGGCACCGAGACCGCGTGCGAGGCGTACCGGCTCCTCATGGAGGTGCTGGGCTCCGCCGGGTTCCAGCGTTCCCACTCCCCCACCGCCGTCCTCCACGGGCGCATCGAGAAACTGCATCGTTCCGCCCTCATCCTGACCTTCGGCGGAGGCACCAACGAGGTCCAGCGCGACATCATCGCCGCCGCCGGACTCGGGCTGCCACCGGCGCCGCGGATCGCCCCCACTCCTGCCCGGAAGGACGGCTGACATGGACTTCCACATCGACGACACCACCCGCGAGCTCTCCTCCCTCGTCCGCGACATGGGCGAGCAACTGGTCACCGACGACTCCCTCCGCGAGCTGGACGCCCGCTTCGGCCCCGGGACCGAGGCCGACGGCGGACGAGACCGCTCCACCGCCCGGTTCCACGCCCGCTACTGGGAGGAGCTGGTTCGCGCGGGCGTGCCCGCCGCCCTCGCGCCCGAGTCGCTCGGCGGC